>ONLC01000154.1 GCA_900318545.1 uncultured Eubacteriales bacterium | reverse complement strand
CTAAGGAGGTAGTTGACTGGGTACTTAAGTCAGACAACTCCAAGAGCTACGGTGATGTACAGATCACAAGCAATAATTTTGAGTTTGTTCCTGTAGTAAGAGATAAGCACAAGGTAGAGTTCAAACCCGACGGAACCAATATTGATGATACGTATACCTACTATATTTCCGACGGTGAGGTAGCAGCATGGCCTGAACCAATGAATCTGCCTGCACCTCCCGATGCAGACCATATGTTTGATAAGTTCGTTCTTGAGGGAACAGATGATGAGATCTCTACTCTGCAGGTAACATCTGACTGCGTATTCGTTGCTCAGTTCAAGGAGAAACCGTCTTTGCCGGCTGGTTCAACTCAGATAATTTTGCACTTTGTAGGAAGTAATCCATCAGGAAACAATCTCTTACAGGTAAGTTCTGCGGGATGTCAGACAGATCTTGAAGTTGAGGGCTATGAAGGCAGAAAGCAAGGTTGGGGACTTGTTTGCCTCAATGGAAAGCTTGCTTCAGGAAATGATTATAAGATCGATTTCTACTGTGACAATGTAACCTTAAACCCGATTTATTCCAACAAGACCATCTCATTCACTAATGATGGATCTATTCATGAAATTTGGTTTAAGTGCGATGGCTGGGGCGGACAAATGTACACCTCTGACCCCGGTTAATTCAACAAGATCACAAGCGGCTCTTATGAGCCGCTTGCTGAAAAGAACCCCCTGTAAAACAGGAGGCTCTTTTGAGCAAAATTATAAGGGCAGATGTCTGCCCTTAAAAACAGCCGCCCGGTGCGGACGGCGTGTTTTTTTCTAATCAGATTATTTGTACGGCATCTTCAAGGAGCTCCCTGAGACCCGTAAACTCCATATACCAGTTCCCGATGATGTCACCGTACAGTACTGCA
Organism: uncultured Eubacteriales bacterium; assembly: GCA_900318545.1. Taxonomy (GTDB): domain Bacteria; phylum Bacillota; class Clostridia; order Oscillospirales; family Ruminococcaceae; genus Hominimerdicola. The sequence continues at coordinate 4,640 of ONLC01000154.1, read as the reverse complement.
ACAGCGATCCCGACCGACAGAAACGGCCCGAACGCAAACTGTGAACCGCCGTTTATCTTCTTCAGGATAAGCCCGCCTATCGCTCCGCCGATAAGCCCGATACCAAGTGCAACCAGCACCCCCTGTGTACCGAGGAATAGTCCTGCGGCAGCCATAAGGTAAACATCGCCCATGCCCATAGCCCTCTCTTTTGAGATAAGTGCTATCAGCAGCAGCGGAACACTTACGCAGAAGGCTCCGATAATGTGCGAGCTGAGCGTCAGACCAAAGTAATCGTCCGTCAGGAAGATTGCTGCAACACCGAGTAGTGCAATGAACAGGCATACAAAGCTGTTTATAAGCTGGGTGTCCCAGTCCATGAAGAACACAACTATCAGTGCCGAGAACAGCAGGCAGGTGAGTATTGCAGGCCAGAGCTGTACAATGCCGTCAAAGTGCCAGAACACAAACAGATAGAGCAGTGCGTTCAAAGCCTCGACTACAGTGTATCTTGGGGAGATCTTTGCTCCGCAGGCATGGCATTTTCCTTTAAGACAGCACCAGCTGATTATCGGTATAAGATCACGCTTTCTGATTTCAGTACCGCAGGTCATGCAGTGCGAGTTCCTTTTGATAAGGCTCTCGTTCAGCGGCAGCCTGTAGATGCAAACGTTAAGAAAGCTTCCGATACAGGCTCCGAAAATAAATACAAACACATAAATGACTAAGCTATAAACATCATATTGAGTCATTTTCGTTCCTCCTTGATTTATAGGCTGGAACAATTATAACACATTTTCTCCCAAAAGTAAAGCAATAACCGATAAAATACATAATTGGCAGCTGCCGCAGAAGCCGCCGCCCGCTAAAAAACTATCTGCGGAGACAGGAGTAATATTTATGAGAAACGGCCCAATAGGTCAATATCTTGTTCAGAAGGGTATGATCACTGAAGAACAGCTGCAGGACGTTCTTGCAAAACAGAAGGAACGTAAGGGTCAGCTCTTTGGTGACGTTATCGTAGATCTGAAGTACGTTACAGACGTTCAGTTTGCACAGGTGCTCGCTGAAAGACTTAACGTTCCTTACGTTGACCTCGATACTACTGAACTTATCCCCGACGTTGTCAAGAGGATAAACGAGCAGACCGCCAGAAAGTACACTGTTATCGCAGTAAATAAGGTAGGTAAGCGTCTTACAGTCGCAACAAATGACCCTATCAACTTCTACGTATTTGAGGACCTTCGTGTTATCACAGGCTGCTCTATCGTACCTGTCCTTGCTACAAAGGCTTCTATCAACAGAGCTATCGGTAAGATGTATTCGGCAGGAAAGACCGATGCTATCGCCGATGAGGCTACCAAGGAGAAGGAAGAAGAGCTCGACCTTGAAGAACTCAAGGATATGTCTGAGGAGCGTATCGAGAATGCTCCTATCGTTAAGCTTGCTACGGCCATCGTTGAGAACAGCTTCCGTCAGCACGCAACAGATATCCATATTGAGCCCTTCAAAGACATTACAAAGATACGTATCCGTGTAAACAGCGACCTTATCGAGCTTATGACCCTGTCATCAGCTCTTCATACATCACTTGTAACACGTTTCAAGATCCTTTCGGGAATGAACATCGCAGAGAAGAGAGTACCTCAGGACGGCCGTATGTCACAGGTCGTTGACGGCACGCTTATCGACCTGCGTGTATCCAATCTTCCTATGGTTTACGGAGAGAAGATAGTTCTTCGTATCCTTGCCAGCGATGATTCGGTAAGACGTATCCAGGATCTTGGTATGACGGATTATAACTATGAGAGATTCGTATCCTGCCTTAAGGTGCCTCAGGGCGTTGTTCTGGTAACAGGACCTACAGGTTCAGGTAAATCTACTACGCTTTATGCGGCTCTCGGTGAGATAGCAAAGCCTAATCTCAATGTTATCACGGTCGAAGACCCTGTCGAGAAAAAGATCAGTAATATCAATCAGTGTCAGATAAATGAAAAGGCAGGAATGACCTTCGGAGCTGCGCTTCGTTCTATCCTGCGTCAGGACCCTGACATAATAATGATAGGAGAGATGCGTGATACCGAAACTGCAGAGATCGGTATCAGAGCCGCTATCACAGGACACCTTGTTCTTTCGACACTTCATACAAACGATGCTGCTTCTACAGTTACAAGACTTGTGGATATGGGCGTTGACGCATACATGGTCGCAACCTCGCTTATCGGCGTTGTAGCGCAGAGACTTACAAAGGTGCTCTGTAATGACTGCAAAAAGGAAGTAATGTCTACCAGCGGCGACAATGAGCTTATGCAGATAGATCATTCCGTTCCTATCTATCAGGCCTGCGGCTGCCCGAGATGCAACAATACAGGCTATACAGGACGTACCGCTATCCATGAGATCCTGCTTGCTACACCTAAGATGAAGGAGATCATCGCAGCAGGCGCAAAGTCAGAACAGATTCAGGAGCTTGCCAAGGAAGAAGGCTGCCGCCTGCTTCGTGACAACGTATCCAAGCTTGTACAGGAGGGCGTGACCTCTATTGATGAGCTTGTTCGTGTAACATATGCAGTTTAACTGATAATATTGTGATTGCTTTCTCTGCCTGCGCAGGGAGAGCAGCACTCGAAATAAAAATAATATCTTTATTATATGGAGGTAGATCACTATGGCAATCAACATTAACAAGATCCTTGATGAGGCAAGAGCTCTGGGCTGCTCCGACCTGCATTTTACGGTCGGTATCCCCCCTATCGTTCGTCAGGGCGGTAATCTGAGGAAGCTTTCGTCTTATCCTGATATGACAGAGATCGAAATTCAGGGCATCTGCAAGGACGTCTGCAACGAAAGACAGCTCCAGCAGGTAAAGGATCACATCGATACCGACCTTACATACGTATCGAGCAGAGGCTTCCGTCACCGTGTTAATATCTATCGTCAGAGAAATAACACAGCTATCGCATTCCGTCTGCTGAGAAACGATATCCCGACACTTACCGACCTCGACCTTCCGCCTGTACTGGCAGAGTTTGCTATGCGTCCCCGTGGACTTGTTCTTGTAACAGGCCCTACAGGTTCAGGTAAGTCAACAACACTTGCTGCAATGATCGACCATGTTAATATCCATAAGTCGGCACATATCATCACAATTGAGGACCCTATCGAGTATATGCACGCTCACAAGAGATGTATGGTAAACCAGAGAGAGATCGGACCTGACGTACCAAGCTTCTCAATGGCACTGAGAGCTGCCCTCCGTGAGGACCCCGATATCATCCTCGTAGGAGAAATGCGTGACTTCGAGACCATCGAAGCTGCCGTAACCGCAGCCGAGACAGGACACCTTGTTATGAGTACACTTCATACAACGTCCGCTCCTTCCACCATCGACCGTATTATCGACGTTTTCCCTGCACATCAGCAGCACCAGATCAGAACTCAGCTCGCATCTGTACTTGTAGGTATCTGTACTCAGACTCTTTGCCGTACAATGGACGGTACAAGCCGTGTGGCTTGCTGTGAGATACTGAACGCTACCGATAACATCAAGGCTATGATTCGTGACGATAAGGTACACCTTATCAGCTCGGCAATGCAGACAGGTAAGGCACAGGGAATGCAGACTATGGATCAGGAGCTTGCAAAGCTCGTTCGTTCCAAGACGATCTCCTTGGATGTAGCACTTGAGAAGTGCGTAAACCCTGCAGACCTCAAGAGATTTATCGCAGGCTGATAATTAATATTCCAATTAAAGGGGAACGGTTTTTGTTCCCCTTTTCTATCGGGAGGAAATATGGAAAGAATAAAAAAGCTTTTTCCGCAGGATAAACACCTGAGATTGAGTGTCATATTCTTTGCACTGGGGTTGGTAGTAAGGGTGGTTCTGTTTATCTTGTCAGATATATCTTCTTTTTCGGTTGATACATATGGAAGACCGGATAAAAACCTCGGTGGGATGGCAACATTGCTTGCCGTCGGAAACCCGATACTTGTTTTTATATCAATGTTCATTATCAACGCAGTGGGAAAGATTATCGGAACAATAGTTTCGACATTGACCTCAACAATTATATGCCAGCTCATTAACCTTGCTGCTGATATTCTTATTCTGACAGCATTTTATAAGCTTGACAAGTGTTTCAGCCCGACTGTAAAGTTGTTCTCAACAATATATGCGCTCAGCTATATCATAGGTCTTGTATTTGGCGGATTGATCTTTTTTCAGGTGCCGTTTAATATGCTTACTTTGATAGCGGCGTTCACATTTTATAGGTACAGAGTGCCTGAGATCGAAGCTGAAAATGAAGAAGGACTGAGTAAATAACTCAGTCCTTTTTATGTGCCCTTTCGGGGTCGTGCCAGACATTATTATAAAGAAATACTATAACCGCCATAGCGATAATGATAAAGTATCCGAGAAAGCTCCAGCCGTCGGGAATATCTCCGAAGAGGAAAAAGCCGAGGGTGGTAGTAAAGATAAGCTGTGAGTAGTCATATACGGAGATTTCCCTCGCAGGTGCGTGAGAGTATGCCGCAGTTATCGTAAACTGTCCTCCTGCAGCCGCAGCGCCTGCACCCAGTAAGCAGAGGATCTGCTTTGTGCTCATAGGCTCATAATTCATTATCATGAACGGCAGCGTCAGCAGACAGGAAAAAGCCGA
>ONLC01000064.1 GCA_900318545.1 uncultured Eubacteriales bacterium | reverse complement strand
GAATCAGCCCTCGGCGTGTTCCTCGGCTTCGCTCGCAGGGAAAACCCTGTCTTTTCACGCCGAAATGTGCTTGCTTCTTTTTAAGAGCAGCCGCTGAGCAAGATAGTGCGGATTTATAAGTTTTGTGAAATCCGCCTCGGGCGGTGGGAAAGAGGGGGGCTTCGCCCCTTTGCCCCACTGGGGCTACGCCCCAGACCCCGTTTAAAAGGACTTTTGCAACAAACAGAACTCCGCACTTTTTAGGTGCGGAGTTTTTGTTTTATTCTGTTCTCAAAGCAACTACAGGGTCCTTCTTTGCAGCACTTCTTGACGGGATAAGTCCCGAGATAAGTGAGAGGAACACGCTTATTGCTATGAGTATTATTGCTGTCGGTATCGGCAGGTATGCTTTCAGTCCGCCGAGCTCAGTCAGCTTATAAACTATGATGTTTATAGGTATGCACAGCAGGTACGTGACGACCACTCCCAAAAGCCCCGAGGAGAAGCCGATAAGTGCCGTTTCTGCATTGAACATATTGCTGACATTTCTCTTCGATGCTCCGACCGCTCTGAGAATACCTATCTCCTTCGTTCTTTCCTGAACGGATATCAGTGTGATAACTCCGATCATTATGGAGGATACAATGAGCGAGATACTTACAAATGCGATCAGTACATAGGTGATAGCATTGATTATCGTTGTGATAGAGCTCATCATAATACCGATGTAATCGGTGAACTTGATCTGGTCAAGCTCTTCCTTGCCCTTGTTGTAATCATCGATCGCCTCGGTGATAGAGTCCTTATCGGCAAAGCTCTTTGCATAGAGGTTTATGCTCGAAGGCTCATCGGTATCAACATAGCCGAGATTTTTGAGGTTCTGCTCATAATTTGAGGTTGAGAACTCCATAATTGAGTCATAGTAAGCTGCAAGCTGTGATTCTGTAAGCAGCTTTATTGTCTGGTCAAAAGCCGCAGCTGCCTGCTCGTCTGTAAGCTTTGCAAGCTCCTCATCAATTTTCTGGCTGTACTGAGCCTTAATGCCCTCAACTATCATATTCGAGTACATCTCATTCAGCTCATCATCGCTCATATTTGCGATATAGCCCTTTACCTGCTCCTCATCAACATTCATCTGAGTTGTGAGAGTCTGTATCATCTGAGCTTCAATATCCTCACGCTTGAGACCCTTCATACCCTCAGCAAGTGCCTGATCTATTACCTCCTGAGGCGGTACAGCCATCATCTTCTTGTAAAGCTCGGGCTTCTGGGCCTCGCCTACTGATGCGAGGTATGCCTTGAAGGCTGCTGCCTTGTCTGCATCTGTGAACGAGGTGTTCTCAGGCTTAAAGGGCAGACCTGTTATAACGTCCATTTCAGGAGAATCCAGCTGTGCCTGAATTGCATCAGAGTCCTTCTGCTTCTCGATAACGTAGTCTGTAAGCTTCTTTGTGTAGCCGATAGTTCCGGTTATCATAGCTGCGGTAGCGTCCTCATCGGGTCTGATGATGCCCGTTACTTTAAGCGGTATAGCATTGTCATAGAGGAAGGTTGTTCCGTTGTCTGTATTTCTGATATCGCTGTAGAGTCCCGATGCTGCATCGTAGTTATAGCAGTCGGAATTGAGCACTGCTCTGAACTCCATATTGCAGATATCCTCGTAAGACCAGCTGACTTCCTTTTTGTCCTTGATCTTCTCGCCCTTCATGGCAGCGTCCATGACCTTGTCTACCTCTTCCTTTGACTGAAGACCCAGTGCATAAAGTGTAAGGTCATCGAGCTCGTTGTTCTGGTCTACAACAAGAACTATCTCGTTATAGTCATTCGGCCATGAGCCGTAGATAAGGTCGTACTGCTTTTCTATCAGAGGGCTGATAAGCGAGCCGTCCTCACCTGTGAGCATTTCCTGCCACATTCCCGAGGACATTCCGCCCATCATCATTCCGCCTCCGCCGAAGGCAGAGCTTGCGTTTTCCATTACAGACATATCGATGTTCATATAATCTGCAAGGATACTCCTCATAAGCTGCTGAGTATCAGACTGGATTATCTGACCGTCTACGTTCTTTGTGTAGATAAGCAGGTCAAAGTTATACTTATACTGAACACCGTTCAGAGCCTTGCCGAGCTTAGTTTCTTTATCTTTTCTCTGCTCCTCAATGTACTTCTTGAAGGATCTGAGATCATTTTCCTTCTGCTCGTCTTTGCTGATAACATTTATAATGTCATAAATAGCCGACCTCGGGTAGATCGCGTCTTTATCGTGGTCTACCTTGCCCTCTCCTGCTTCCATGAACACTTCCATGATGTCACCGAGGTTAGTTTCGGTTTTCTGTATGGTAAGCGGATAGCTTGAAAGGGTCTCCTCCTGAACCGTGTCGATATATGTCGAAAAGCCCTGAGATATTGAATATATAAGTGCTATACCTATGATACCGATACTTCCCGCAAAGGAGGTAAGTGCTGTTCTTCCCTTTTTGGTAAAGAGGTTTTTCAGCGACAGAGAGAACTGTGTCATCAGTGACATTGAAGGCTTCTTTTCCTTCTTCTTGCTCTCACGCTCAGCCTGGATCGAAGCATCACGCTCTGCCTCTGCCTTTTCCTCTTCCTCGGTGAGGGGCATTGAGTCGCCTGTGATCTTGCCGTCGAGCATATTGATTATTCTTGTCGAATAATTCTCAGCAAGATCGGGATTATGCGTTACCATAACTACAAGACGCTCTTTAGCTATCTCTTTAAGTATCTCCATTACCTGAACACCTGTCTGAGTATCAAGTGCTCCTGTAGGCTCATCGGCAAGGATAATATCAGGGTTGTTGACTATAGCTCTTGCAATAGCAACTCTCTGCATCTGACCGCCTGACATCTCTCCCGGACGCTTGTTGAGCTGGCTGCCGAGTCCTACGTCCTCGAGTGCCTTCTTGGCTCTCTCTCGTCTTTCGTGCTTTGAAACACCCGAGAGCGTAAGCGCAAGCTCAACGTTCTGAAGAACCGTCTGGTGAGGGATAAGATTGTAGCTCTGGAACACAAAGCCTACGGAATAGTTTCTGTAAGCGTCCCAGTCTCTCTCCTTGAAGTTCTTGGTCGAACGGCCGTTAATGAGGAGATCACCCTCAGTGTAGTGGTCGAGACCGCCTATGATATTAAGCATTGTGGTTTTTCCGCAGCCCGAAGGTCCGAGGATACACACAAGCTCTGACTGTCTGAATTTGATATCCACGCCTTTAAGTGCATGAACGGTATTTTCACCTGCAAGGTAATCCTTGACGATACCCTTCAATTCAAGCATATATCCGTCTCCTTTCCGACAAATGATATAGTAAGACATTTATAATCATAGCATAATGATAAACTATTGTCAATCGCATATTTTCACGAATTTGACCCTGTTTTATCCGAAAATACGTAGTGATTTACTAAATTAAAGTTTGACCCTCGTCAAGTATGCAGCTTTTACCTGCCAATTATCACTCTGGGAACCTCTCCAGAAAGCTGTGCCGCTCCCCTGCTTCGTCCTTATACTCTATCAGCTGGGAAAGACTTACATTTGAGACCGAGCTGAAAATATTCTTCTCCACCCTCGGGTTTGTCTTTCTCAGCTCCCTTATCAGTGCCTTTGTCTCTTTACGCTTTGAAAGACTCTCCTGCTCCTCGCTCTGCTCGGTAAACCGACAGGCACAGCGCAGAAACGTAAGTCCGTTTGCATCACGCCATTTGATTATGCTCTCCTCACGCACAAGGTAGAGAGGTCTTATCAGCTCCATGCCCTCAAAGTTTGTGCTTGTGAGTCTTGGCATCATATTCTGTATCTGACCGCCGTAGAGCATTGACATAAGGATAGTTTCTATCACATCGTCATAGTGGTGCCCGAGAGCTATCTTATTGCAGCCGAGCTCCTTTGCCTTGGCGTACAGGTACCCTCTTCTCATTCTGGCACAAAGGTAGCAGGGATTCTTTTCTATATTATACACGCTGTCGAAGATCTGTGAATCGAATATCTCTATCGGGATCTCCAGCTTTTGTGAGTTTTCTTCTATCATGGCACGGTTTGCAGGTGCATAGCCGGGGTCCATAACTATGTATCTGAGCTCAAACGGAAAATCAGAGTGCCTTTGCAGCATCTGCATAAGCTTTGCCAGCAGCATAGAGTCCTTTCCTCCCGAAATGCACACAGCTATCCTGTCGCCCTCCGAAAAGAGCCTGTATTCCTTTATTCCCTTTGTGAACCTGTTCCAGATGTCCTTGCGAAAGCGTCTTTGAAGGCTTCTTTCACATTCTGCCGAAAAGGTGTTTCTGTCTGCCATAAGATCATCTCCGTTTGAAAATACACCTTATTATAACACAGCCCGACCGTAAAATCAAGCTTGGGAAAGTTTACAGATTGTTGAGGTATCAATTATCCGTTTATGTCTTGACAGATAAGGGTTTCGGGTGTATAATATCTATGTGTGCAGATTTTGCTGCATTCGTTTTTTGTCTGAAAGGAAACAGGACTTATGTTTATAAATAGATCAATAGTCTGTCTTGCATTGTGTACGGTGCTTCTATGTACGGGCTGTGCTTCGGCTGAGGGTAAAAGCTCATCTGCGGCTGAGAGCTCTTCAAAGGCTGAAAGCTCTGCACCTGTCAGTGAGGCTTCAAAGGATACAGACAGTACTCCAGAGGAAGAGATACCCAGGGAGGAGCCGGGGCCTCTGCTTGCAAAGGCTGCCGAGCTTTTTACGGGCGGCACCTACAGCTTTGAGTGTACTCTGACAGATTCAGAAGGCAATGTTACTGAGATATCAAGGCAGGTAACACCCTCGGGATATTATCAGCTCCAGAAAAATGCTATAGGCGAGTGCGGAAGCGTAATGGCTGACGGAAAGGCCTATATGTTTGACAAGGTCAGCAAAATGTATGCTGAGGACTCTGTCACACAATTGGAAAGCACTGTAGCCGAGGTTGCCGGGCAGATGCTGCCGCATACCTCAACGCATATAAACAAGCTCGATCAGCAGGAATATGATATAGAGGAATACACCTACACGGGTGAGACCTATATAACAGTGTTTGACTTCTATTTCAGCAAGAGTGACGGAAAGCTTGTAAAGTATATCACTACATACTCTGTAGAGGGCTCTGATGATATAGTTGAGACCAGAGAGTTCACAAAGCTCAGCGATCAGGCAGACAGCTCGCTTGTTTCTCTGTCGGTGCTGGCAAACCTTACCGATTTTGACGAGCTGACTCAGGAGGAATGTCAGGAGGAGTTTGAGCGTATCTGCGATGCGAATGAGGTCTCTGACAGCGATATGGCTGCCTGCGGCACCTCGAGAGATGCTTTGGGAAAGCTCAGCTTCTATGAATTTGAAGATATGCTTTACAGCTGTGGATTTGACAGCATATACGAGCAGGCTCGTGAAGCTGCCGAAAGCAAGGCGGAGGTGTGATATGAATATATTACAGCTTCTGAAGCCAAAGGCTACGATAGATTTTCTGTACTCTGACAATACGGTAAGGCAGGCTCTTGAAAAGATGCGTAATCATGGCTTTACTGCGGTGCCCGTTATTGACAGGGACGGCCACTATGTGAAAACGCTTGCCGAGGGTGACTTTCTGTGGTTTATGATAGAAAACGGCATCACCGATATGAGAGAGCTTGAACGCTATGATATAGGACAGCTTTCAAAGAGAGTGAATATGAAGCCTGTGTATGTGTACTCGACTATCGAGGATCTTATACTGCTCTCAATGGATCAGAACTTTGTGCCTGTCATTGATGACCGTGAGGTATTCATCGGGATAGTTACCAGACGGGATATACTGGACTTCTGCCACAAAAGGCTGAAAGAGCTGAATGCCGATAAGACCGAAAGCTAGAACAGCCCGAAAGCAAAGGCCTACACTGTTAAATAAAGAAAGGTCGTATGCACCCGAATGTCCTCCCTGCCGCAGGCAGAGAGTCATTACAAAGCTTACATTATTAATATCGAAGCAATTGTATAAATAAAGAAAGGTTGTATGCACCCGAATGTTCTCCCTGCCGCAGGCAGAGAGTCATTACAAAGCTTACATTATTAATATCGAAACAATTATATAAATAAAGAAAGGTTGTTGTAAAAATGAGGAAAAACGAGAAGGGCGGAGCTGCTGCTGTCGCTATAATGGTCATAATTATGATAGTGGCGGTAATCTGCACGGTCTTAGTTGTAACAGGAAGGTTTGCAATCAAAAAGTCTGAGGTCGAGAATGATGTTAAGGCATCGTCAAGTGAGGCTGAATCGTCATCAGAGGAGATAAGCGAAACTGATCTTTCATCGGTCGCACCCGAGCCCGAGCCTGTGAACCTGTACCCCACCAAGTCGGCTGACTATCACGAGATAGACCTTGATGATATCACCTGCTCAGAGGCTATTCTTATAAATGCCGATACTAACGAAATCATCGCAGGTTTGAACTACGAAAAGCAGATCTACCCTGCATCTCTGACAAAGATACTTACACTTATGGTAGCTGTCGAGAATATTGACGACCTTAAAGCTACATACAAGTTCACCGAGGACGATATAGCTCCGCTGGTTGAGGATAACGCTTCTATGGTAGGCTTTGAGCCCGGCGAGGAGGTAACTGTCGAGGATCTGCTCTACGGTACTATTCTCGTAAGCGGTGCTGATGCTACCACAGGTCTTGCCAACTATATCTCAGGCTCTGAGGCTGAGTTTGTTAAGCTTATGGAGCAGAAGCTCATTGACCTTGGTCTGAACAATACTACTAAGTTTGTAAACGCTACAGGTCTCCACGACAAGAACCATTACACCACTGTTCAGGACGTTGCAGTGCTTACCAAGGCTGCTATGGAGAGCGAAACCTGCAAGAAGATACTCACTACAGCAAGCTATACTACCTCAAAGACTGAGGCTCACCCTGACGGCATTGAGATGACTAGCATTGTTCTTTCACGCTATGCAGGCTACTACATCGACACCGACGGAGATGATGAGGGCGATGCTGATATTATCGGCGGAAAGACAGGCTTCACTGATGAGGCTATGTACACTATGTCCTCTATCATTGACAAAGACGGCACTACCTACATCTGCGTAGTTGCACAGTCTGAGGGAGATATAATCTGCACAGAGGATACTATAGCTATCTGCGAGAACTACATAAACTACGTTGAGAAAAAGCCTGCCGCTGCCGAGGAAGAGGAGAACACCGACACTGAGGAGAAGCAGGACGATACCGAAGCTCATCCCGTAGGTGAGAGCGATACCATCAAGGTAGGAGCATAAGCACAGGCACAATAAAGAGTTTTATACTGACACTTCTGCTGTATCACGGCAGAGGTGTCTTTTTGTTTGACATTATGCTTATTTTGTGATATAATAATCTGACTGGAGGGATAGCTATGTCAAAGGGCACTATATCGGTCTCGGTGATAAAGAGACTGCCGCGTTACTACAGGTTTCTCGGAGAGCTTGAAAAGCAGAGGGTAGAGAGAATATCCTCGGGAAAGCTTGCCGCACTTATGAAGCTTACCGCATCTCAGATAAGGCAGGATCTTAACTGCTTCGGTGGCTTCGGACAGCAGGGCTACGGATATAATGTCGCTGAGCTGAGAGCCGAGATAGGCAAAATCCTTGGTGTAGACAAGGGCTACCCCACTATTATGATAGGTGCAGGAAACCTGGGAAAGGCTATAGCCTCGCATATCAATTTCGAGTCAAGGGGCTGTAAGCTCATAGGCATATTTGACATAAACCCGAAGCTTACAGGTGAAACCGTTGCCGATATCCCGATAAGGCACACCGATGATATAGAGGCCTTCTGCGGTGAGCACAAGCCTGTGATAGCCGTCCTCTGCATACCCAAGGAAGCCACAAGGCAGATAGCCGAAAGGCTGGTAGAGCTTGGGATCAAGGCGTTCTGGAACTACTCGCACTATGACCTTACGATCGAGCACAGTGATATTGTGGTCGAAAACGTACACCTCGGTGACAGCCTGCTGACGCTGACCTACAATGTGAATGCACTCTGATGTGCTCGCCGGAGGTGTTAGAAGAATAGTAGGTGGAAGGTATTAAAAGTTGAATTGTGGGTTTTGTACAAAATTCTGAGTGTGGACTTGTTGAATTTGCTGTATTGTTGCATAGATAGTGCGGAGGTCTGCGTATCATTTCAGTGAGAAGGTATTAAAAGTTGAATTGTGGGGTTTGTACAAAATTGAGGGCTGGTATTTGTTTGTATTAAATAAAACTTCATGCTTTTCTGCCAAAGCTGAGATCTGCTTCGTATATATTGTCAGAGACGGCAAAACAAAATCGACAGCTTCTTATCTCCCAATAGATAACCCCCGTTACTGCTTAGCGGTACGGGGGCTATCTATTTTATTTTGCTCCGTAGGTCTCTCTGTATGCCTTCATACTGTCGAGGTACTCCTTGCCCTCAACTATTCCGTCCTCTATTGCCTTAATGATGTCCTCCATAGTGACAATTGAGTATACCCTGACTCCGAAGTCCTCATAAGCCTGATCTACTGCCGAGAGCTCGGTATCAAGGGCTTTTTCCTGCCTGTCAACTGTGATGACCATTGCTGTAACGTTCACATCGGCAGCGCTTTTAAGCTTTGGCATTGACTCTCTGAGTGCCTTTCCCGAGGTCATTACATCGTCAATAATAACCACCTTTTCACCGTCTGAAAGTTTCTTTCCCACGAACATACCGCCCTCACCGTGGTCTTTTGCTTCCTTGCGGTCAAACACATAGGAAGCGTCAATACCGTACTTTTTGCTAAGAGCAATAACAGCAGACACCGCCAGCGGAATACCCTTGTAAGCAGGTCCGAAGAGAGTTTCAAGCTCGATCTTGTTCTCGGCTATGCAGTCAGCGTAGAACTCGCCAAGCTTACCCAGCTGAGCACCTGTCTTATAGTTACCGCAGTTAATGAAATAGGGAGCTTTTCTTCCGCTTTTGAGGGTGAACTCTCCGAAGGTGAGGACACCGCAGTCCACCATAAACTTAATAAATTCTTCTTTGTAGGTCATAATGATCGTCCTTTCATAGATACTTATACTATTATAACACATTCGGAGTATATATGCAAGTGCCGTTAAAAGAGCAATCTTGTTGTATTGTTGCACAAATATAAGCTCTCAATTTTGTACAAACCCCACAATTCACTTTTTAATACCTTCCATCTACTATTCTTCTAACACCTCCGGCAGGGCAGGGAAAAAGCCCACTCCGAAATGAAGTGGGCTTATGTACTATAATTCCGCACTATTTTGCTCCGCGTTCAAGGCAAGAGAAGCCTCAAGCAAAGCCATGACGCGTGGCGGTGCAGGGTTTTCCCTGCCCCACCTCAGAAATGAAGTGGGCTAAAATACTATAATATTGTGACGAGCTTAATTATTGATAAGCTTGTCCTCGTTGCTCCAGCGGTAGAGCTTTCTGATCTCCTTGCCGACCTTCTCGGAAGGATG
>ONLC01000175.1 GCA_900318545.1 uncultured Eubacteriales bacterium | reverse complement strand
TCTGTGTTTTTCCTTAGAGCTGACAACTATTTCTCCAGTAACGCCGAAGCCGAAAAGTATATAATCTCTTAATTCCAACGGATCGCCCAGCAGCTTGCCAATTGGCTCTTTGTCCGTGAAGAAGCCCTCTTTATAAAGGATGTTCCAAGATTTCAAACATTCGTCTTTGACTATATTCTCATAACATATTTGTGTGGTGCTGTGGATTAAAACAGGATTTTCGTAATCTCTGAGGAAATGATCTCGGCACGAATGACCTTTGTAGCTGTTCAAAGCATCATTAAGAGCTTCCTGACTCAACACTAAAATCATTTTGTGACCGACTGTTTTATGATAGTCAATAAAATCTCCCAGAGCCATTTTCCAATTCAAATGATATTTCCCGACTCTAAGTACATACACTTTCCCATTTTCTTTTCCGACACGCATACGATAGTTCTCATTATTTAAGGAAAAGACTATCCACGAATCGTCATACGGAAGTCCAGTGTTTGGGTTTAGAGTATTAGCTGTGTAACTATCAATGCGATGTAATATGTAATCTCCTAATATTTCTTTCATATCGTTTATCACCACATATTCCAGTTTTCACGAGCAAGCCGAGTACTTACCCTATACAAACATTATATCAAACGCTATTGAGAATGTCAATCACCCGAAAAGAAAAGCCCTATCCCCGTATCACAGGGATAAGACTTTCCTCAATAGTTATATCTGATTACTCCTGAATTTCTCTAATGAAAGCCACACCGTTCTTGAAACCGACATTGTACGCAGCCCGCACTATTGCACGGACGCTTGCAGCTCTTTATTATTGACCTTCCGATCAGTCAATTCTCATCATTGAGATGTATGTGCCGGCCATGAGAACTGAAAGGCCGCCTCTCTTTATCATATAGTCCTCATAGCCCTTTACCCATCTCCAGTCATAGCCTGCGCGGATCGTTCTCTTCTGATAGGCCTCACAGAAGGTGAGGTTGTTTCTGTAGTCAAGGTAGTTCTCCAGCTCAACGAACTTGTTCAGTCCTCTTGCCACGAAGGTGGTGGGCTGAGTTTCCTTGCGCTCAAGGTACTTGTCGGTCTTAGTAAGAATTCCATCCTCGCCTACAAGATCGTTAAGGATATCAGCCTCGTATGAGTATGCCTGATCGGCGTGGGCTGCGATAGCCTTGTAATCATCTTTAAGTGTTTGCGGGAAGTGCTGCTACCTGCTCGGGGGTCAGCTTGCTTACAGTCTGCTTCGAGCTGAGCATTTCAAGCATGGTAAGGCAGGCCTTGGTGTATTTGTTGGTGGTCTGGATAATGTAGCGCTCGGAATTCTCAACTGCTTCCTTCATGAACTTCGAGCCCTTGTCAATGGCCTTCTGCATTGCGATCTCATAGATGTTGTTTCCGTTCTCGGAATCGGTGGTGCAGTAATCCGAGGTGAAGTAGTAATTCGCCAGTCCCATTTTTACTACAAGATCATTGCCCTCCCAGCGATTCATGTCGCCCAGCTTGGCAGCGATCGCAACTGCGTTCTCCTCGATCGTGCCGTCGTCCGATGACAGCCTATTCGGACTATCAAAAATGCTATTGTGGCTCTGCGAGGCTGATCGGCTGACTTAGCAGCCGAAAATGTGGGCGCATTTATTCAAAAATCCGCATTACATTTTTGCAAGACTGTCACACAATATAATTTCCGTTTCCTTTGTTGTATCTTGCATTATTTCACAAATTGTGCTATAATGTTACAAAAGGAGATGATAAAATGTCAATCCCAAAGTATTATGAATTCTTTTCGCCGGTTATGGAGTGTTTAAATGACGGAAAACAACACACTTCCAAAGAAACACTTGATTATTGCGCTGATTATTATATATTAACCCCCGACGAGCTTAATGAAAAACTTCAATCGGGTCAGACGATACTATCTAACAGAGTTGGCTGGGTTCGGACTTATCTCCTTTCAGACCATTCAGAGTTGTTGTAACATTCATTATCGTTCGTCTTCTGCGGTTTATACCGCTTGTGAATAAGCTTATATGAGCACAGCAAAAGACCATATATCCGAACTCAAAGGCGCTGAAATGACGTATCGGCATTTCGGTGCTTTTTTTGGATAAAGCCTGCCAAAAAATGACAGCTTTAATTGTTATGATCTCCAAATGTTTGGTTAATATAATGAAACAATAACGCAGTTCCTTGACAATTATCTTTTTGAGTGATATAATGCTATTATAAATATTTCTAAACAAAAACAGCTTTATAATAAGGAGGAAAAAATATGACTATCGGAAATTCATGGAAGAAGATCATAGCAGGCACGCTCGCTGTGCTTGTTGTGGCAGGTGCAGGTACTGCTAATGTAAGCTTTGACAAGCTGTTGGGCAATAACGTTATCGTAGCGAGTGCCGAAGGTGCCTATATGCTTTATGAATATGGTGGTAATACTATAGGTAAGGGCGTTAGTATTAACGGTCATGAGCGTGTGAGCCCTGATTTTTATGATGCTGATTATGTTACTGTGAAAACTGAATCCGGTGATATTCTTGCTGATAAAGCAGTCGGATGGACAGCGGATAAGGATTACATAATCACGGACAAGCAGCATAATGACTTAAGCTCACAATATGAGGCGCAATATGGAGATGCTTTTGTTCATGAGTATGTATTTACTGTAAAAGAAGCTCCCGTCCCTGTAGCAGGTGTACAGTTTGACAAGACCGAGCTCACAATGGACTACGGTGATACCGCAGAGATTTCCTATATATTCTCGCCCGAAAATGCAACTAATAAGCATTTTGTCATTGAAGTTGCTGACAACGACATACTCGATTGGGATTTCGTCGGTACCAACGGCATTGAGCTTACAGGCAAAAAGGCAGGCACCACGACAGTAAAGGTAACTGCCGACAACTGGAATGAAGATCCCTCTGATGATGTATCCGCTGTTTGCACAGTTACAGTAAATAAGATAGCTTCGTCCTGCAAGGTCGGTGTTATCGGGACACAGCCCTACACAGGCGAGCCTTTACAGCTTGTTGAGTCGGCAGAGGCCGAAGGCGGAGAGCTTGTGTATGCGATCGGTGACGAGAAGGGAGCTTCAGAGCCTTACACAGCTATCCTTCCTAAAGCTACAGAAGCAGGCGAGTACTATGTATGGTACAAGGTGATCGGTGATGAAAACCACCTCGACAGCCTTGAGGTCGGAGAGAAGTCAGTTATCGAAGCTCCCGTGAGCGAGAAGATCGACCTCTCAGAGGGTACAGTAACTGTTGACACCGAGAACAAGACCGTTTCCGCAGAGGTTGACGGAGAGACCGTTCCCGAGAGCGAGTACCATGTTATCTACTTTACTTACGAGGAGATCGAGGGCGGCGAGACTGTAACAAGGGTCGGCACCGAATACCCGACCGAGCCCGGCACCTACATCGCAGCTGTTGTTGCTAACGAGGACAGCGAGCTCTACACCGGTGAGAACAGGAGCCAGCCTTTCACAGTAGAAGCTGCAGCCGAGGATAGCTCTGAGAGCACTCCTGACAGCAAGTCTGACACAAGCAAGGCTGAGGAAAGCAAGTCTGACACAAGCAAGGCAGCTGACAGCTCCTCTAAGGCAGCAGCCGCAGCTACGACATCTAACCCTGCAACGGGAGCAGCCGCAGCAGGAATAAGCGCAGCAGCTCTTGCAGCCGCAGCACTTGTTGTAGTAAAGAGGAAGAAAGACTAATAAATAACACAGGCAGCACCGCACGATGATCGTGCGGTGCTTTTTTATTGGGCGCCTTAGGGCAAACAAAAAGAGCTATCCGATCCGAAAGTGGATCAGATAGCTCTTATCTTTACTTGATGAACAGCTAAAACAGCGTAAATGCAATGCTTCAGCAGGGGGTCATTCCCACTCAATCGTCCCGCTCGGCTTAGGTGTGAGGTCATAAAGCACACGGTTTACGTTCTCGACCTCGGAGGTGATACGGGCGGTGATGTGCTCGAGAAGCTCAAACGGAACATTCTCTACCGTTGCAGTCATTGCGTCTTTTGTGTTTACTGCACGGATAATTACAGGATACGCAAAGGTCCTCTTTCCGTCCTTAACGCCTACAGACCTGAAATCAGGCACTGCTGTAAAGTACTGCCATACCTTGCCCTCAAGGCCGTTCTTTGCAAATTCCTCTCTGAGGATCGCATCACTCTCACGGACTGCCTCTAATCTATCCCTTGTGATCGCTCCGAGACACCTTACTCCGAGTCCCGGTCCCGGGAACGGCTGACGGTATACCATTCCGTCAGGCAGACCAAGTGCCTTGCCGACTACTCTTACCTCGTCCTTGAACAGCAGCTTGATAGGCTCAACCAGCTCGAACTGCATATCCTCAGGCAGGCCGCCTACGTTGTGATGTGCCTTTACGCCGTCGCTCTCGAGGATATCGGGGTAAATAGTTCCCTGTGCAAGAAACTCTATTCCGTCCTGCTTTCTTGCTTCCTCCTCGAACACGCGGATAAACTCTGCACCGATGATCTTTCTCTTCTTCTCGGGCTCGGCAACGCCTGCAAGCTTGTCCAGAAAACGGTCAACAGCGTCAACGTAAACAAGGTTTGCATTCATCTGATTTCTGAACACATCAACGACCTGCTCGGGCTCGCCCTTTCTGAGAAGTCCGTGATTAACGTGAACGCACACAAGCTGCTGTCCTACCGCCTTGATAAGCAGAGCCGCAACAACTGAGCTGTCCACACCGCCCGACAGTGCAAGCAGCACCTTCTTGTCGCCGATCTGCTCTCTCAGCTCCTTTATCTGCTCATCAATAAAAGCCTGAGCCAGTGCCTCGGTAGTGATACGCTCCATGCTCTCGGGTCTGACATTTGAACTCATAAAAATTCCTCCGATCATATTAATATGTAACAAGTATAACACATCTCTCCTCTTATTACAAGAGGGAGAAGCAAAAAGCTCCGCACAGGGCAGAGCTTTATTTTTTTATTCCTCTATCATTGTCACGCTCTTCATCACCTGCGGTGCAAGAGGCTTATCATAATAATCAGTATCAACCGATGCTATCTCATCAACAGCTTCAATTCCCTCGATGACCTTTC
>ONLC01000047.1 GCA_900318545.1 uncultured Eubacteriales bacterium | reverse complement strand
CTGGTGGTTTGCTTTTATGCCTTATATCTATAAGCTGAAGCCGTCATTCATTATCCCTGCATCTATCATAGTTGCCTGCCTGATAGGCTATGACACAATGACAGGAGACTTTCTCAGCACTACAAGAATGGTGAACCATTTTCCGTTCTTTATAGTAGGATATTACTTTAAAAAAGAGTGGATATTCAGGTTCAGAAAGCTCCCTATCCAGATAGGAGCCGTTATTGTAGGCGGAGTGCTCTCTGTTCTTGCATACTACCGTCTTGGAGATATCTCCGAGAGGATAATCACAAGCAATTCAAACTACTATAACGCAGACCTCAGATTTTTAACTGATGAGCCTTTTATGTTCGTACACAGACTGCTGTTTTATCTCTTCGCAGGACTGCTCTGTGCGTGCTTCCTGCTCATCGTTCCGAGAGGAAAGGCTATATACACACGCTTCGGTTCAAGGACTTTGCAGGTATATATCCTGCACAGATTCCTGTACCTTGCCGACCTTGAATACGGCTGGTACGAGCCGTTCCTCGGCAGCAGAATGGGCGTTCTTGAAATGGCGCTGATTGCAGTTGCAATCACCTTGATTCTCTCGCTCAAGCCCTTTGAGTACCCGTTCAAGTGGCTTGCAAAGATAAGCTTAAAGCCCTTTGAGCGTTCAGAGGAAAACGTAAAAGCAGGATAACTATTTACCCCCGTCGGCTGACGGGGGTATACGCATAAAGGAGGAAAACATTATGAAGGTTTCAAATAACAGATATTTTCAGGAGGACATTGAAAATGCAGCAGCAAGCACAGCTCCCGACTGGGAACAGTTCAGAGGCAAGAGCATACTTGTAACAGGCTCTACAGGGCTTTTGGGCTCTCAGCTGGTTCTGACTCTGCTTATGGCAAATGAGCAGAAAAGCCTGGGACTCAAGGTCTATGCTCTTGTCAGAAGTGAAGAGAAGGCAAAGAAGGTTTTCTCGTTCATTGATTCAGACGACCTTGTTATCGTCAAGGGCGATGTTATGAACGAGCTCGATATTGATGCAGATATCGACTTTATTATTCATGCCGCAAATCCTACAAGCTCAAAGTATTTCGTTGAGCACCCTGTAGAGACAGTAAAGGCTACTGTCGGCGGAACAGAGAATGTCTTGAAGCTTGCAGTTAAAAAGAATATCACATCAATGGTGTTCCTATCCTCTCTGGAGGTCTACGGTGTAGTTAAAGAGGGCAACGATTCGGTTTGCGAGGACTCCTTCGGATATATCGACCTTACCAGTGCCCGCAGCAGCTACTCCGAGGGTAAGCGTATGGCAGAGACCTTCTGTGCCTGCTATGCTTCACAGTACGGAGTGCCTGTCAAGACAGCAAGGCTTTGTCAGTCCTTCGGCTCGGGCGTTGATTACAATGACGGAAGAGTATTCGCTCAGTTTGCAAGGGCAGTTATCGAGGGCAAGGACATAGTTCTCAAAACTGACGGCTCCACAGAGAGAAACTATTCCTACATCAGTGATGCTATAGCAGGTATCCTGACAGTTCTTACAAAGGGCAAAACAGGAGAAGCCTATAACATAGCAAACGAGAATTCAGGCATTACCATCAGGGATATGGCTCAGCTTTACTGTGACAATTTCTCGGGCGGACGCTCAAAGGTAGTTTTCGATATTGCCGAGGACGCCACAAAGCTTGGCTATAATCCGAAAATGAAGATACTTCTCAACACTTCAAAGCTCAGGGCACTCGGCTGGGAGCCTAAGGTAGGGCTTGTTGAAACATTTGAAAGATTAGTTGAGAGCATGAAGCTCGACAGACCGACAGAGGGATAATGGAACTGAAAAAGAAATTTAAGCAGGAGCTCAAATATATTCTTCATAAATATGTGCTCCCGATAGTTTATAATCATTACAGAACAAAGCCGATCGAGCACGGCAAGGTGATCTTTGCCGACTCCAATACCGATACACTCCCCGAGAGTATGAGACTTGTTTATGAAAAGCTCAGTGAGCGTAAGGACATAAAAATAAAGCTCTGTCTGTGCGATATCCGAAAGGCAGGTATCAGGGGAAAGCTTTCATACATTATCGGCTTTATGAGAGAATACGCAACAGCCGAATATGTATTTGTCTGCAATTACTTTCTGCCCGTTACCTCCTGCCGAAAGAGAAAAGGCACAAAGGTAATTCAGCTTTGGCACTCGACAGGACTTCTCAAAAAATTTGCCTACGATACCGCTGATGATATTTCTCCGTACTACAGGGGAGATGTAAACCGAAACATCTCAATGATTACGGTAAGCTCCAAGGCTGTAAAATCAGTTTTTGAGAGTGCCTACCGTCTGGAGGGTTCAAAGAAGAAAATGGTCAGGGCAACAGGTGTAAGCAGAACTGACGCTTTCTTTGATAAAGCTTATCTGGAACAGTGCCGTGAGCAGTTATACGCTCATTACCCTGAATTCAACGGCAAGAAGATAGCTCTATACGCCCCGACCTTCCGAGGTACAGCTGCCGATGCACGGCTTGTCGGTGAGGAACAAATCTTAGCTTTGCAGAATAAGCTTGGAGATGACTGGGTAGTTATAATGAAGCCTCACCCACATATCAGGGGTGCAAAGTCAAACTGTGATATTATGACCTCAGAGCTTTTCGCCTCGGCAGATGTTCTTATCAGTGACTACTCCTCGCTGATATTTGAGTATGCACTTCTGAAAAAGCCCTTTGTTCTTTTTATGCCCGACTATGACGAGTTTATCAGCCAAAGGGGCTTTTACGTTTCGCCGGAGACCTTCCCCTGTGAAATCGTAAAAGACGGAAATTCTCTTGCCGATGCAGTAAAGCGAGCCTTCGGCAGACAGCCCGATGAAGCTTACGAGCAGTTTCTTGAATATCATGTAGGTGCCTGTGACGGCCATTCAACGGAGCGTATTTTAAGGCTCATAAAATAACAGATTTTTGATTCTGTTTTAAGGAGAATATATGCAGATAGATTTTTTGTTTAAGTATTATAAGGCTGTTGCGGCTTTTATGGGCAGAGGAATGTCCGAAGGAAAAAATCCGAAGCCTTTACGTTTTCGTAAAAACAATGGTTACAGGAGCAAATCAAATTTTTCATATTATGATGCTTTCACGGACGATTTCGGCTGGAACCAGGATAATGTAAATCTGCTTGTAAAAGCATATTTCGGTGAAACAGATTCACTCTCCGCTCTGAACGCTATGATCGAAGAGAACGATGTTAATAAGCTTCTGTCTGCATCATCTCTGAATGAGTCTCAGAGGACTGCTGTAAGTAATGCGGTCAATTATCCATTGTCCGTTATCAAGGGCCCTCCCGGAACCGGAAAGACTGAAACTATACTGCATATATTATCAGTGCTTCATCAGCTTCACAGTGACAGCAGCATTGCAATAGCTGCACAGAATAAAGAAGCTATCGGTAATATAGCCGATGAGATTCAGAACGGAAGGTTTTCAAAACTTTCTGACTGCTTTGCGGTTCTTGGCAATCGTGAAAACCGCAAAAATCAGGTAAATGCATTGTCTGCCAATTCTGATGAATATGAACTCGCAGATAATACGATCAGAAGCAAAGCAACAGGAAAAGTCCTGATGAGAAAGATAGTATTAAACCTGAAAAAGAAACAAATTGAGTGGAAATGCACCAAGGCACACCTCGAAGCTTTTCCGATTTTTACAAGCACTATCCATTCTCTTCATAAGATATTTCTGACAGGGGATACCGATGAATCAATTAACGGGCAGTTTGATTATGTTATAGTTGATGAATGCTCGCTGGTAAACGGCTCGCTCGGACTTGCAGTTATGGCAATGGCAAAAAGGCTGATAATCGTAGGCGATGACGATCAGCTTGCTCCTATAATAAACGAGAAAGATGATCTTTCAGAGCTGAACCGATATTATCTGTCTCTCCTCAGAAGTCAAAGAGATAAAAACCTTTTCAGAACAAAATATATGCTGGGCTTTGAGCAAAAGCCGGACCCAAGAAATGCTCCCGAAGAGAAGAGCTTTATAAGGCTCTGTCTGGATATTTTTAATGAGAAAAATGCATACACGGCTCCTGTTACAGCCCTGAATGTACATTACAGGTGTCACCCTGCAATTTTCGGCTTCTGTCGTGAAAACATATATCAGAATATACAGGATATGAGCATATTCCGAAAAGATAAAGGCTGCCCGATGCGAGTTCGCTGGTACGAGGGAAGCTACTTTGAAAGGCAGGACAAGCCTGTCAAGGGTAAGACTGTATCAACGCACACAAACCGCAGGCAGATTAGTATTTTTACGAACGAGGAGTGGCCTCTTCTTAAAGCAAGATTTAAGGAGTGCATTGCAGCTAATAAACAGCTTCCGTCTGTATGCGTTCTGTGTCCGTACAAAGACCCGATCAAGGATATCAAGGATATGATAAGTCTTGATATTGAAAATGATGCTGCGCTGAGAGATTATGTATCTGTTTCGGGAGGCGAAGAGTCTGAGGACAATGCCGATATATTCTGCCTGACTATACATAAATCTCAGGGTAAGGGTAAGGATATAGTGTATCTGCTGACAGGAATGGACCTTATACCTGAGGATATTGACCCTTTGACGGGTGAATTTGAAGCACCTCCAAGACCATGGAATCAGAAACGCAGAATGATAAATGTGGCTGTTTCGAGAGCGAAAGAGGAATTTGTTCTTATTACATCTGCAAACTCACTGCCTGTGCAGTATCTCAGAGATTATAACAAAAATGTCGGCAAAAAGGATAAGGTGAGTATATCCAAAGAACAGATAAAGCTTTGCAATATGATAAAAAAGCCAAGCAAGAAAATGAGCGAAGAGCTGTTTATCCTGCGGCTTGCAAGCTACATATATGAGCAGACCCAAGCCGATAGCTTTTCTCAGTGGAACAGGAACACAGGGAATATGTACGGCTTCATTCGTTCCGAGTATCGTTCAGTGTTTGATAAGACAAGCTATGTCTGCACACTGTTCAGCAAAGATACTCATAGCGGAAGCGGCATCGGCAGATCAGCCTCCGCCAATGAGATCGTGGTCTGGAAGAGCCTTGTAGATGTTTTCGGCACAGATGAGCAGATCAACACAACGCTCAGCAAGATCGGTATAGAGCTTCCCAAAACTGTAAAGCTTAAAAACGGGTATATCCTCAGCCGAGAGGTGCCGCTGTCTGAACTCAATCAGAAAGTAAAACGTAATTTCAGCTTTGATTATATTATCAGCAGAGAAGTGAAAACTACCCGTGGCAAAATTAATAATAAGCTTCTTCTAGCCGTAGAGATAGACGGTAATGTTCACCGCCGAAGCGTAATATCAGAAAACGAAAATGTTTCTCTCAGCCAAAGAGAGCATCTGGACAATGAGAAGAATACGTTTTTTAAAAACCGATTCAAGGGTATAAATGTTTCGGTGATAGGCAGCGGTGAAAAGTCAGATTCAGAGCTGAAAGAGAATACATTCCTTCTTCGTATCTCTACAGAGGGCAATACCCAAAATGAATCTGAAATAATAAAACAGCTTGTTTTGCAAAATGACAAGAGCGATATAGAAATCTATTATTAAAAGCACATAGTCCTGACGAAAAACTATCCGTCAGGACTTTTTCATTTATGCATAAAAATCCCCTGCCAAACGACAGGGGATAAATATTACTTAGAAAGCTTGCTCTCTCTGTAAATAATGTCCTCTCTCTTAGGACCGTTTGAAACCATTGTGATCGGGAAGCCGATCTGCTCCTCTACAAAGTCTATGTAAGCCTTGCACTTTTCAGGCAGCTCATCATAGTTTCTGATTCCACTGATATCGCACTTCCAGCCCTCAAGTGTTTTGAGTACGGGCTTAGCCTTTTCAAGCTTAACAGTAGTCGGGAAGTCTTTGGTTACCTCACCGTCTATCTCATAGCCAACGCAAACAGGAATCTTATCAAGATATCCGAGTACGTCAAGAACTGTGAATGCAACGTCAGTCGTTCCCTGAATACGGCAGCCGTATCTTGTAGCTACGCAGTCAAACCAGCCCATTCTTCTGGGCCTGCCTGTTGTAGCGCCGTACTCGCCGCCGTTACCGCCTCTCCTTCTGAGCTCCTCAGCCTCATCACCGAAGATCTCTGAAACGAAAGCACCTGCACCAACTGCCGAAGAATAAGCCTTAACTACAGTCACGATCTTCTTGATCTCATAAGGCGGAATACCTGCGCCGATAGCACCGTAAGCTGCCAGTGTGGACGAAGAGGTTACCATAGGATATATTCCGTGATCGGGGTCTTTAAGTGAGCCGAGCTGACCCTCGAGCAGGATCTTCTTTCCGAGCTTTATAGCATTCCAGAGATAAGCCGAAACATCGCATACATAAGGCTCGATCATCTTTCTATACTCCATAAGAGTATCAAAGAGCTCGCCCTCATCTATAGCAGGCTTGTTGTAAAGGTGCTTCAGCAGGATGTTCTTTGTTTCAAGAACTCTGTGTATCTTTGTTTTAAGTATCTCTTCATCAAAGAGCTCCTGTACCTGGAAGCCTATCTTAGCATATTTATCGGAATAGAAAGGAGCAATACCGCTCTTAGTAGAGCCGAAGCTTGCCTTTCCGAGCCTTTCCTCCTCGTACTGATCGAACAGAACATGATAAGGCATAACTATCTGAGCTCTGTCAGAAACAAGCAGCTTCGGAGCAGGAACGCCCTGCTTGATTACTGAATTATATTCATTAAAAAGCTTTGGAATATCAAGTGCAACACCGTTTCCGACTATGTTTACAGTGTTCTGAGAGAACACACCTGACGGCAGCGTGTGAAGAGCGAACTCACCGTAATTATTAACTATGCTGTGACCTGCATTTGCACCGCCCTGAAAACGGATAACGATATCAGAATCCTGAGCAAGCATATCTGTGATCTTGCCCTTGCCTTCATCGCCCCAGTTTGCACCTACGATAGCACTAACCATTAACTTTTCCTCCTTAGATGATAAAAGCCGATTTTGCGGCATAGAATATTATTGCAAGCCGAAAAGCTCACAATGAACAGTTACAATTAATTATATCACGAAAATTCACGCCTGTAAACAGATTTTGCGATTTTTAACATTTTCGCAACATTTATTTTCCTGATATACCTTCCAAATGTGCAAAATAACTATTGAAATACTGTGAAAAATATATTATAATATATGATAGTGTATTATGACTAAAGGAGGGTGCTTAGATGAGCGTGAAAAGGTTCGGCGTTTTGTGTCTGGCAGGTATGCTCGCTTTGAGCGCTGCCGTTCTGACAGGCTGTGATGAAAAGGACAAGGGCAATCAGACCTCATCTAAGGTCTCTATCAAAAACAGCAGTGATGCAGCACCCATCAAGGTTGAGCTGAAGGATTATGAATTCCCCGAGTTTATGAAGGAGCTTGAAGCGGCAGAGCAGATCTCAGACCCTGTTTATCAGAGCTTTCAGTCAGAGGAATTCACAGTAACTCCGGAGGAGCAGCCATTTGATAATTTAGAGGTTGAATCCGAGATCGATGGAACATTCTACCTTTTCCGTGACACATCAGGACGCTGCGGTCTGCTTGATATGAATGGAAACGTAGCTCTTGAAGCTGATAGGTATTACTCTGTTGAGCTTGCAAAGCATGGCGTGCTTAAGCTTTATACCTCCGCTGATGACGATTCTGATTATGACTATATGAGCTATGACAGCAGAGGAACGCTTACCGAAATGGATGTTCCCGAATTTGACCGCAGCAGAATACTATTCTCTGATGCATATTCCGATGACCCCGAGCTTGCAGAGACTGTGTTCAGGGCTATCTATCTGCCTGACGGAAGCTCTGTTTCCACGGCTGATTCTGATATTCTGTTTGATTCCGTATCGTGGCTTGATAAGCCTGAGTATAAGACTGAAAAGGATCTTACAAACTGCTGCCGTGCAGTACGTGGGGAAAGTACCTACATAATAAGCTTTGATGAGTTTTATAATTACTCGGTTTATGAAACCTCTTATGCGCTTATAAAGCTCAAGGTCGGAGATGTGTACGGCGAATGCTATGTAAATACCTATGCCGATTATTTCGAGCTTACCAATATGATAGACAGCTTCGGCCGTGCAAGCGGTACAGCTGCACCCTCAAAGGATAAGACTCTTGACTTTATCCAGATAACGACAGGTCTCGGAACAAATGAGCAAAAGCAGATAACCATCTCGCCTGACGGCTTCTGCCTTACCGATGTGCTGAGCTCAGATGGGGAAAAGCCTGTGGACAAATACTTTACCTACCTTGATAAGGAGGACTTTGTTGACCTTGTTCTCTGGGTGGATCAGGTGCTTTCTCTCGAATATGAAGAGGATAATTCAAAATAGAAATAAAGGGAAATTTTTTGTACATATATAGGTTGACATTGACGGCTTAATATGTTATTATTAATATGTCGGGCTGTGCCTGAATAAATCGGGCAATTTTGCAGATACTTCCGTTATAGAGCGGAGGTAGATACAAATGGATGAGCTTGATGATATACTTGACGGAGTCGGCGAAAAGGAGCTGTTCGGTGCAGGGCTCGGGAGCGTAACGCTGCCGAATGCAAAGCACTCGGTTCATTGTCTGAACATAATCGGGCAGATCGAAGGGCATTATATTCTGCCTGCCGATAATAAGACCACCAAGTATGAGCATATAATACCTACGATAGTTTCGGTTGAGCAGGACACAAGCATTGAGGGTCTGCTTATCATTCTGAATACTGTCGGAGGAGATGTCGAGGCAGGGCTGGCGATTGCGGAGCTTATTTCCGGAATGAAGAAGCCTACGGTGTCGCTGGTAGTCGGCGGAGGACACTCTATAGGTGTTCCGCTCGCTGTAAGTGCCAAGACCTCGTTTATAGTCAGAAGTGCAACAATGACCATACACCCTGTCAGAATGAACGGGCTTGTCCCGGGGATACCTCAGACGCTGTCCTACTTTGAGAAAATGCAGGACAGAATAGTCAGGTTCGTGACTGATAACTCATCTGTTTCCGAGGAAAGGTTCAGAGAGCTTATTATGGCGACAGGACAGCTTGTTATGGACGTGGGCTCGGTGGTAGAGGGCGAACAGGCTGTAAACGAAGGCATTATTGACAGGCTCGGAGGACTTTCAGATGCAGTCGGTGAGCTTTACAGAATGATCGAGGAGCAAACGGAGAGCTGAGCTTTCCGTTACATACAGACATTTTTTGGAGGACATTATGAGTATAGTGAGTGCGATATTTCAGGCAATCATTCAGGGACTGACAGAGTTCCTGCCTGTTTCAAGCTCGGGACATCTGTCCCTGTATCAGCATTTTACGGGCAACAGCGGAGAGGGAGCTTTGTTTTTCTCGGCTGTGCTGCATTTAGGAACGCTCGTGGCTGTGTTTATAGCATTCAGGCAGACTATCTGGGCGATGATAAAGGAGCTCGGAGTTATGTGCAAGGATATCGTACACAGAGAGTTCACTTTGAAAAATATGAACGTTGAAAGACGATTGATAGTGATGATAATTATTTCGTGCTTCTGTCTTGCACCGTTTGTGTTCATAAAGAGCTGGTTCGAGGGCATAGCCGAGGACAAGAGCATTTTTGCCGAGGGCCTTTGCTTCCTGTATACAGCGGCTATACTCCTTATGTCGGACAGATGCGCAAAGGGCAGCAAGACTGCCGCTGAGATCAAGCCCAAGGATGCAGTAACAGTCGGACTGTTTCAGGCAGTGGCACTCCTCCCGGGAGTATCACGCTCGGGCTCGACAATAAGTGCAGGTCTTTTCACGGGCTTTACCAGAGAAACCGCGGTAAAGTACTCGTTTATTATGGGAATACCTGTTATCTTTGCAAGCTGTCTGCTTGAGGTCAAGGATGCAGTTTCCTCGGGAGCTGAGATCGCATGGGGCTCCTGCTTTATAGGCTTTGTAGTGGCAGCCTTTGTGGGGCTTTGTGCAATAAAGCTCGTATCATGGCTGGTCAAGAACGATAAATTCAAGATATTTGCATATTACACCGCTATACTCGGAGTTCTGGTGCTGCTTATCTCGTTTATTGAGCTTTGCATGGGCAGACCGATAAGCTTCGGCGGAAACTAAGAATAAACCGATCATATCAGTTCAAAAAGCTTGAAAGGTCATTTCAGGCTTTTTAGACATTTTAGGGAAAGGAACGAATGAGCTAGATGGCAGAGAAGAAAACGGGAGCAAAGAAAAAGCCGGGGAATGCTTCACAGCAGAGAAACACATCATCTGCTGCTAAAAAGCCTCAGACAAATGCATCTTCCGCAAAAAAGAATACTTCGGCTGCCAAAAAAAGCAGTGCCTCACAGAGTGCCGAAAAGGCTGCCCGTGAACGTGAAAGCAGACGCTTCTGGTCGTACATACTGTTTTTCTTTGGTATATTTGAGCTCTTTGTGACCTTTATCCCGGGCGGCGGGCTCTGGAAAAGCCTGCATGACCTGAACAGAGGCGTTTTCGGTGTGGCTTCTTATCTGTTTGCGCCGCTCATTATTGCAGCTGCTTTGATGATAGCCTCGGATTTCAGCAGAAACAGCGTCACTGCCAAGGTGGTCGAGGCGTTTATCCTGATGCTCTTGCTGTCTGGAACGGTTCAGATAATACAGGTAGGAGCCGTAAACGGCGGAAGCTTCTGGCTGAAGCTCAAGGGTCTTTATACAGACGGTGTCAGCCTGAGGGGCGGCGGAATTGCAAGCGCAGTACTTGGCTGGCCGCTTTTATGGGCTTTCAAGAGAGTGGGCGGTGCTATCGTTATAGTGCTGATCTCGCTTTTGTTTGTGCTGCTGCTTACAAATATCACGCTCCCTCAGCTTTTGAAGGGCTTTGCAAAGCCTGTAGTCAAGGGTTATGAGGCTGTCAACGAGGACAGGATAAAAAGAGCGGTCAATGCTCCGACTGCTGAGGAGCTTGCTCAGCGTAATGCTGAGAGAACAGCACGGAAAAATGCTAGAAAGAACGCTAAGATAGATATAGCAAAATATTATCCCGACAATGATCCTATGTCAGCGGCTGAGGCCTATGAGATCATGAGCGGAGAAAGTGGTGATGAAGAGCCTCTGTTTGAGCAGCTGCCCGAGCATCCTGCTGTTTCAGAGAATGTGAGCTCAGAGCCCGAGTTTAAGCCTACCGAAGAGGAAGACCTCACAAAGATGATAAACGAGGCTGTTTCGGG
>ONLC01000065.1 GCA_900318545.1 uncultured Eubacteriales bacterium | reverse complement strand
GCTCCGCTCCGAACGAGACTCTGTCTCGTGCTCTGTTTAGGGCTCTGCCCTAAAAACCCGCAAGCCGCTATCGTCCGGCTTGGCGAACTCTTTTCTTAAACCCTTGGCATTCTCTATTCATTAGCTTGTTTTTTTAGCTTGCACTATTTTGCTTTGCGGTCAGGGTAAGAGAAGCTTTAAGCAAATGTACGTCGCGAAGGCGGTGCAGGGTTTTCCCTGCCGGCTAGCACCCTGCCTGTTACTCTATAGGTCCTTCTCAATGTTGCGTGTGTATAACCACTCAATACTGAGCACCCTGCCTGTTACTCTATAGGTCCTTCTCAATGTTGCGTGTGTATAACCACTCAATACTGTCTCCGTCTTTCAGCTCGTATGATGAACACCCTACCGATGCACTCTCTCCGTTTACGTGGTATACCCAGCCCGAAAGCTCCCCGAAATCAAATTCGTATATCTGCCCGATACCGGAAATGTATATGTTCTTCGTCCCCTTAGTGTCAAGCCTGATATTATTCTCCTTGCACGCAGATAAAAGAATGTCGTATACACTCTCCCCCTCGTGAAGCTCGTACTCAGACTTTGTAAGCACTGTTCCGTCATCAGGGATCGCTCCGCCCTCTCCTGCTATTGTGTCACAGCGGATAGACATCGTTACTGTCCCCGTCACGGCAGTGGTTTTCGATGAGCTCTCCGAGTAGTATTCCTTCTCAGTCTTTATCTCAGTAAAGGCGATGGCTGCACAAAGTCCGCCTGCGATAATTGCTATGAAAACAAAGTTCTTCCAGCTTCTCTTTTTCAGAATGAGCAGCACTATAGCCGCTCCCGTACCCACAAAAAGCACCGCCCCTATAGCTATGGGCTTGTATCCGATGCCGCCCTTTTCCGCCGTGCTGTCAGCTTCGGAGGTGCTTTTAGACTCTGCCTTGCTCTCGGCTTGCGTGCTGCCCTCGGCAGGCTTCGGAGAGGGGCTCTCCTGTACGCTGTCGAACACATACAGAGGGGTGCTGCCGCCCTTCATTCTGAGGTATGATACCAGTGAGTAAAAGGCCTCGACCGTGGCGGTCTCGTTTGCTTCCTCTCCCGAAACGTGGCTGAATGAACCGTCCTCACCTTTATAGGAAAGGAGTGCATCTATCGGGCTATTGCCGTTTTTTATGAAGCGTTCGTCTGAGGTGCAGTCTATTCCGAGGGCGGACAAGGCACAGATCACCTGCGAACAGCTCTCGGAGTTTTCTGCTCCCATGGTCATAAAGCCGCCGCTTTCAAGCTGCTTTTCCGAAAGGAGCTGCACTGCCCTTTCGCAGGCTGAGTTCACCTCGGAATTGCTGCCGCAAAGGGGAGCTAATGCCTGTAAGGTCATTGCAGTAACGTCAATATCTCCGAACTCGCCCATTACCGCCCAGCCGCCGTCCGATAGCTGCATAGCCAGTATCTCGGAAGCCACGCTCTCGGCTGTTACGCCCTCGGCGGTGAAGCCGTTATTCAGGATATGCAGTCCGAACACATAGCTCATTATGCCCTGCTCCCCGACCGACGAGCAGAGTGCCTCGGTTATGTAGGGGCTGTCCTTGCCAGCCGCTATAAGAGAAAGAGCGTATTTCTCCCTTGATGTCGCTGAAGCGATCTCGTTCTCGGAGAGGTATTTTTCCAAAGCCTCTGAATATGCTGAGAGGTCAATATCGCAGTACTGCGAAAGGCTCATAGCGTACCATTCGGAGTCTGTGCCTGCACCCTTGGGGAGGTCTGTGTCTGCGGCTTTTTGTAAGGTCTCGCTGTCATGACCCCCGAACCTGTATTCAAGTATACTGCTGACTGTCTGTGAAATGTCCTCATTAGCAAAAGTCGGGAGTGCGAAACTCCCGACCGTGATAACTATTGCCGTCAGAGCGGATAATACCGCTGTGATCTTACTTATCATTCTTCTTATGTGCAACGACTGCTGCTGCCGCAAGAGCTGCTGTGCCTGCTATCATAAGTCCAAGGGGGCTGCTTCCTGTTGATGCGTTTGCTGTGTTTGCATCACTTCCGCCGCCTGCTGCTGTGCCTGCAGCATTGTTTGTGCCGCCCTTGTTGTCAGCCGATGCTGCCTTGCTGCTGTCAGCT
This sequence comes from uncultured Eubacteriales bacterium, assembly GCA_900318545.1. GTDB lineage: Bacteria > Bacillota > Clostridia > Oscillospirales > Ruminococcaceae > Hominimerdicola. Next base: position 15,382 of record ONLC01000065.1, on the reverse strand, counting down.
GCCTTTGAGCTGTCAGACTTGCTCTCAGATGTGCCGGCCTTGGAACTGTCCGCAGTGCTCTCGGAGGCGTTAGTGCTGCTGTCCTCGGGAGCTGTGGAGCTGTCGGTCTCGGGCTGAGAGTCAGATGTATCGGGGGTAACAGGGTCAACCACGATAACTGCAACAGGTGAAGCAAGAAGCTCGCTCTCAGACTGTGCTGTTACTACATAGTCGCCCGACTCAGCAAATTTTACAGTTGCCTTTCCGTCCTTATCGGTAACGAAATCTGTTTTTACACCGTTCAGTGAGATAACCGCACCCTCAACAGGCTGAACTACAGGCTGATAGTTTGCGTCAAAGGCGATCTTTGAGAGTGTGAAATCAATGCTCTTGCCCTGATCTACAGTTGCGTCCTTGATATCGAAATAGCTGTAGGTGTCCTTAAAGGTCTTGGTGTCGGAGTAAACATAAGCATACAACTCGTCACCGTCAGAGAGCTCGTCCTCAAGGCTCATAGCCATGCCGTCATTTACATAGTAGCCGTAGCTGCCGCCGTTCTCTATTCCCCAAAGCTTCTGAAGCGACAGTCCCCACTGGCTTTTCTCAGACTTGTAGCCTGCTGCCGCACCGCCGTCATAGCCGTTTTCATGAGCGCAGTAAAGAGCATCATTGATTGTTAATTTTCCGTCGCTGTCGATATCTGTTACATCAACATTATCACGAATGAGCATGATGCTGTCTTTTCCTGTGTTGATAGTTACATTAACTGTGACAGAATCAGCTGCAAAGGCTGAAACGCTTGTTGTCATCGCAGCAAGAACTATTGCTGCTGCAAAGCTTGCTATTTTCTTCATTTTTCCTCTTCTCCTTTCGAGTGAGTTTTATCCCACTAACCGACTATAATTTTACACTCTTTATCTCTGTTTGTCAAGTCTTTGACTGCTTTTTTATACAAATTCATCAAAATGCTCAATTACAGGGCTTTGAGAGTGTCGAAAAACAGCAAAGAGAGCTCCCGAAATTGCGGTTTTGCTCTTGAACTTTTTGAAAAACTGTGTTATAATGGTATATGTGTTTGTTCGGGAGGCGGTAAAATGAACAAGGAGCTGCTGGGTAAGTTCGCTGATTTCGGGCTGAGCTTTGCAATAATAATGGCGCTGATAGTGCTTGCCTGCCTTGTTACGCCGAGGATAGCTAAGTTTATCGAGAAGAAAAATCCGAGGATAGCCGAACGAAACCGTCAGGCTGAGGAGAAATATATCTCGCCCGAGAAATATGAGGTCAAGGATCCCTACGGGAAGCAGGAAACGCCCGAAGGCTTCGATCCTAATTATAAAATATATAACGAAGATATTTATGGAGTTGATTTCAAGCATGGCAAAAAACAAAAAAATGGTTGATGCGATAACCTCTATGGACGAGGATTTCGCAAAGTGGTACACAGACATCTGCATGAAGGCAGAGCTTGTGTCCTACACTAGCGTTAAGGGCTGTATGGTAATAAGACCCTACGGATACGCTATATGGGAAAATATCCAGAAGAACCTTGACAGCAGATTCAAGGCACTTGGTCATGAGAATGTATGTATGCCGATGTTTATCCCTGAAAGCCTGCTGCAAAAGGAAAAAGACCACGTTGAGGGCTTTGCGCCCGAGGTTGCGTGGGTGACTCACGGTGGAAGCGAAAAGCTCGAGGACAGGCTTTGCGTAAGACCTACCTCTGAGACACTTTTCTGCGAGCATTATGCCGAGATCGTACACTCTTACAGAGATCTGCCGAAGCTCTACAATCAGTGGGTGTCTGTAGTAAGGTGGGAGAAGACAACAAGACCTTTCCTCAGATCGAGAGAATTCCTCTGGCAGGAGGGTCACACCATTCACGAGACAGCACAGGAGGCTATCGACGAGACAGAGCGTATGCTGAACGTTTATGCCGATTTCTGTGAGAAAGACCTTGCTATGCCTGTAGTCAAGGGCAGAAAGACCGACTCCGACAAGTTCGCAGGCGCAGAGGCCACCTACGCTATCGAGGCTCTTATGCACGACGGAAAGGCTTTGCAGGCAGGCACCTCGCACTACTTCGGTGACGGTTTTGCAAAGGCGTTCAATATTCAGTTTACCAGCCGTGAGAACAAGCTTGAATATCCGCACCAGACCTCATGGGGAGTTACAACACGTCTTATCGGCGCTATCATAATGACACACGGCGACGACAACGGACTTGTTCTTCCGCCTGCTGTGGCACCTGTTCAGGCAGTTATCATTCCGATACAGCAGTTCAAGGAAGGCGTGCTTGACAAGGCAAACGAGATAAAGGAAAAGCTTGCGGCACTGGGCATCAGGGTAAAGGTTGATGACAGAGACCAGTCCCCCGGCTGGAAATTTGCCGAGCACGAGATGAGAGGCGTGCCGATCCGTATCGAGATAGGCCCTAAGGACATCGAGAGCAACCAGTGTGTAGTCGCAACACGCTTCAACGGCGAGAAGCAGTTCATAGCACTTGACGGCGAATTCGAGGGTAAGATAAAGGAGCTCCTTGATAAGACTATCCCCGAGGGAATGTTCGCAAAGGCAGCCGAGAACCGCAGGAACAAGACCTACATCTGTAAGACCACCGATGAGATCATCAAGGCTCTTGAAGAAAAGGGCGACGGCTTTGTAAAGGCTATGTGGTGCGGTGAAGAGGCCTGCGAGGACAAGGTAAAGGAGCTTACGGGCGTAGGCTCAAGGTGTATGCCGTTCGAGCAGGAGGAGATCTCCGACGTATGTGTATGCTGCGGAAAGCCTGCCAAGAAAATGGTGCTCTGGGGCAAGGCGTACTGATAATGATAAAACAGAACGGACGGCGTAATGCCGTCCGTTTTTTGTCAGATGTTCAGTATTTGTTTTTTTACCACTTCAAAATCTTCTTCCGTTATCAGACCGTCATCAAGCATTTTTTTATACTGCTGTAATTCTTCACTAGCGTTTTTAGCAGACGACATTGACTGTTGATTCTGTGTAATACTTTTTTGTGTAAGACTAATTTCATTAACCCTTTTTTTAGCAGATTTCTTTTCTTTATACGTTAAAACTGATATAAGATTTATCATTGCCAATACAATACAGTATACTGCCCATATTTTTAAATCTTTATAAGTACCCGCATTTGGAAAACCTATTATTGCACCTAACAAGAAAAGAATAACACAGGCTACTGAACTGCCTTTTCCGCCATTTCTAGTTGCGATCATTATTATAGCACCTGTTAATAAAAGAATTGCAACAAGCAGTCCTACCGAGCCGCTTTTCTCTTTGCTTCCTTTCAGAGCGTTAGACGCTCCTGCTGCACACGATTGAAACATAATAAAGCATGAGAAAATAATTGAAAGAATATTATTATAGCACTCAAATAAATGCATTTCAAGAGCATTCAAACGAATTCATGATAAAATCTACATAACATACAAATACAGAGGTGAAAAGTTATGTACTATTATCAAAGGATTCGTGATGTGCGTGAGGATAGTGACCTGTCACAGCAGCAGGTAGCAGACCTTCTTAACATAACCCGACAGCAATACCAGCTCTACGAATCGGGCAAGCGTGAGATGCCTATGCATTTGTTCATAGTGCTTGCTAAGCACTATAACGTTTCGCTCGACTACCTCGCAGGACTGAAAACACATAAAGCTCCTCTGAAATAGACCGACCGCTCCGATGGGGAACGGTCGGTTTTTTGATTGACTTTTATGCGTATCTGTGGTATAATCAGATCAGAAAGGGGGCGGCTGAAATGAACGATCAGGCTATACTTTCCAGCAAGGGCGACCTTACATCATTTACATTCGGAAATGTGAATATCCGCTTTAAAACATCACCCAAGCTTGAAAGGTACACGCAAATAAAAGAATGGGATAACGGCTACATCGTTACAATGGCAAGATATAACGGCAAAGAGGTCGAAGAGTATATCGACCTTGTACCGATACTTGAAAACCTGTATTTTGATGCCGCCGAATTTTTGAAGCCTATCAGAAGGGTGATGATAGCTTATGACTGACCCGAAAAAAATAGCAGAGACCGCTGATATGATAATCAATGGCTATGCGTTTACAAGATCTGATGATAATGTTCGTGTCCTCAACCTTAATTCTGTTGGTTCTGCCGCTGTGATCGGTAAGGATAACGAAGTTATCGAAACCAGTATGGATGATATTGAGCTCGATATCGTGATGAACTATTATAAAAGGAACAAAGCATTTCTGGAGGACTGAGTATGCCAAAATACTATGAATTCAAGGTCTGCGGATATTATCTGTATTTTACCTCGCATTGTATAGTTGAAGCTATGCACGTCCACGCCAGTGATAATAAGCTTACAGAGTCGGGCTCTGCAAAATTCTTTGTCAAAAGCAGCGGTGAGACAGTTGTTCAGGACAAGGGCAGGCTTAATGACAGGGAACTATCAAAGATACAGGCGTTCATAAAAGAAAACTATATGGAAATGTATCTCAAATGGACAGAATACAGTGAAAACGGATTTTACGAAAAATAAGATCAGACCGACCGCTCCGCTGGGGAACGGTCGGTTTTTTAGTTCAGCCCGAAGCTTATCGAGATCGCCGAATCTACCGCCGACATCGAGCGGTCGTCCAGCGAGCCCATTTTTTCACGCAGTCTGCGTTTATCTAATGTACGGATCTGCTCCAGCAGCACCACCGAATCTCTCGCAAGACCGCTTTCGCCTGCCTCGACCTCTATGTGCGTGGGCAGCCTTGCCTTATCGTGACGGCTGGTTATTGCCGCCGCTATAACTGTCGGTGAATGGCGGTTGCCGACATCGTTCTGCACTATAAGGACAGGTCTTAGCCCTCCCTGCTCCGAGCCGACTACGGGGCTGAGGTCAGCGTAATATATGTCGCCTCTGTGTACGTTCAAAGCGATACACTCCTATCTTTTGGGTTTCTGTTTATATGATTGACAGCTTTGTAATTTCTATTCAGCCAAAGGGAAAGAAGCTCCCTTATCATTATATGAAAGGCTGTTCTCTGCCGTGAAAGGCTTACCGGAAATACAAGCTGTACGCCACACAAACACAAGCGTTTTTCACAAAAGGACAGTAAAAATCCGACAAACATTGTCTTTTTTGTATATTGACGTAAGTGGAATAATTTTGTATACTATTATATGTGACTAATTATCCGAAATCATTTTATAGTAAAGGGTTGATTTTAATGGCAAAGGTAGTAAAGTTCGGCGGAAGCTCTCTCGCAAGCGCCGAGCAGTTTAAGAAGGTAAAGGATATCATCACCGCTGACGGTGCAAGAAGGTTTGTTGTGCCCTCGGCTCCCGGAAAGAGATTTCCTGATGACACAAAGGTGACAGATATGCTTTACAGCTGCTATGATCTTGCAGTCAAGGGCAAGGATTTTGACAAGCAGTTCGAGCAGATAAAGCAGAGATACAATGAGATAATTTCCGAGCTTGGACTTGACTTCTCGCTGGAGAAGGAGTTCGAGGTCGTTAAGGCCTGCTTCATAGGCAAGGCAGGAAGAGATTATGCGGCTTCCCGTGGTGAGTACCTTAACGGTATGGTGCTTGCAAATTATCTCGGATATAACTTCGTTGACGCAGGAGAGGTCATCTTCTTTAACGATGCAGGTCAGTTCGATGCAAAGAGAACAAGCAAAGTTCTCTCCGAGAGACTTGCTAACCTTGAAAACGCAGTGGTTCCCGGCTTCTACGGCTCAATGCCAAACGACACTATCAAGACCTTCTCAAGAGGCGGCTCCGATGTTACAGGCTCTATCGTTGCAGCAGCGGTAGGTGCTGACATCTATGAGAACTGGACTGACGTTTCGGGCTTCCTTACCTGTGACCCAAGAATAGTTAAAGACCCTGCTCCTATCAAGACTATTACTTATAAGGAGCTTCGTGAGCTTTCCTATATGGGAGCAACAGTTCTCCACGAAGACGCTATCTTCCCTGTAAGAAAAGCAGGTATTCCGATAAACATCAAGAACACAAATAAGCCCGATGACGAGGGCACAATGATCGTTGAGTCCACCTCGCAGAAGCCTGAGTATACTATCACAGGTATCGCAGGAAAGAAGGGCTTTACGGTAGTCAATATCGAGAAGGATATGATGAATGCCGAGATAGGCTTCGGCAGAAAGGTGCTTGAGGTGTTTGAGAAGAACGGTATCTGCTTTGAGCATATGCCTTCGGGTATCGACACTATGTCCATCGTTGTACATCAGCAGGAGTTCGCTCCCAAGGAGCAGGAGATCCTTTCGGGTCTGCACAGAAACTGCTTCCCCGATGTTATCGACATTGAGACCGACCTTGCTCTTATCGCAGTAGTTGGTCGTGCGATGAAGTCAAACCGTGGTACAGCAGGCAGGATATTCTCGGCACTGGCTCACGCTCATGTAAATGTAAAGATGATAGATCAGGGCTCAAGTGAGCTTAACATCATCATCGGTGTAAGCGAGGACGATTTCGAGAAGGCTATGAAGGCTATCTATGATATCTTCGTTGAGACAAAACTCTGATTTGTTAATTTTTTAACTGTACTTTTTGAAATCTATTGACATTATCTTAAAGTCTGATATAATAATATTGTGGGAGTTTTGCATTTTGCAGGGCTCCGATCCATAAATCTTTTTTAAGGAGGACATTCGTAATGGAAACTTACGGAATCGAAAAAATCGGTATCACCAATCCTAAGGCTATTTACCGCAACCTTTCACCTGCTGTTCTGACCGAGCACGCTATCATCAAGGGTGAGGGACAGCTCAGCGACACAGGCGCTCTTGTTGTTAAGACAGGCAAGTACACAGGCCGTTCCGCTAAGGATAAGTTCATCGTTGATGACGGTGAGGCTCATAAGAACGTAAACTGGGGAGATGTAAACTTCCCTATCACAAGAGAGAAGTTCGAGGCTATCAAGGCTAAGGTTATTGCTTATCTCCAGAACAGAGACATCTATGTGTTCGACGGCTTTGCAGGTGCAGACCCCAAGTACACAAAGAAGTTCAGAATCGTAAACGAGCTCGCAAGCCAGAATCTCTTCATCAGAGACCTGCTTATCAGACCTACTGAGGAGCAGCTTGCTGACTTCGGTGATCCTTTCTTCACCATTATCGCAGCTCCCGGCTTCAAGTGCGTTCCCGAGGTTGACGGAACACGTTCTGAGGCTGCTATCCTTCTCGACTACGAGACCAAGTGCGCAGTTATCTGCGGTTCGGGCTACTCGGGCGAGATCAAGAAGACTGTATTCTCCACAATGAACTACTATCTGCCTTTCGAGGGTGTTCTTCCTATGCACTCCTCTTCAAATGCAGACCCTGTTACTAAGGATACAGCAGTGTTCTTTGGTCTTTCCGGAACAGGTAAGACAACACTTTCCGCTGACCCCAACAGACTGCTCATCGGTGATGACGAGCACGGCTGGTCTGAGAACGGCGTATTCAACATCGAGGGCGGCTGCTATGCTAAGTGCATTAACCTCAGCGCTGAGGGCGAGCCCGAGATATACAATGCTATCAAGTTCGGCTCACTGGTAGAGAACGTTGTTATCGACCCCGATACCAGAAAGCCTGACTATGACGATGCTACCCTTGCTGAGAACACAAGAGTAGGCTATCCTATCGAGTACATTCCTAACGCAGCAGTTCCGAGCGTTGGCGGTATCCCTACCGTTATCATCTTCCTGACAGCTGACTCCTTCGGCGTTCTGCCTCCTATCAGCCGTCTTACCAAGGAAGCTGCTATGTATCAGTTCGTTACAGGCTTTACCTCAAAGGTAGCAGGTACAGAGATCGGCATCACAGAGCCTACACCTACATTCTCCACACTGTTCGGTGAGCCCTTTATGCCGCTGCCTGCTGAGAAGTATGCTGAGATGCTCGGTGAGAAGATCGAGAAATACAACACTAAGGTTTACCTTGTAAACACAGGCTGGACAGGCGGTCCTTACGGCACCGGTACAAGAATGAAGCTGAAGTTCACAAGAGCTATGGTAACAGCAGCTCTGAACGATGCTTTTGATAAGAACAATGTTGAGTTCGTTCACGATGACAGATTCAACCTTGAGATCCCTCAGGCTATTCCTGAGTCCGATGTACCTGCTGAGATCCTCAATCCTCGTGATACATGGGCTGACAAGGCTGCTTACGATGCACAGGCTAACAAGCTTGCTAAGATGTTCCAGGACAACTTCGCTAAGAAGTATCCTGATATGGACAAGGCAATCGTTGAGGCAGGTCCTAAGGCTGACTGATAATTACATCAACAATGACCGCTCCGTAGTTTCGGAGCGGTTTTTTGTTGCTTGCTGTCGTTAAAAAGTACAAATAATGACTTTACAAAACGCCCTGTTTATGCTATAATATATATGTATAGATGTATGGACAAGCTCTGAGAGGAGTGATAATATGAAAGGTATGATAAAAGAACCGATAAAGCTGATAGCTGTATCTGCTATGGCAGCAAGCCTGCTTATGTGCTCGGGCGTACTGCTCGGCACACAGAGTGAGAACGCTCAGTCGGCTATGATATACGCCGGCGCAGAGAGCGTTTCCGTACCCGGGATAACAGGCTTAAAGGCTGAACGCTCCGAGGCTAAGATCACTCTCAGCTGGGACGAGGGAGATTACCTCGGCTGTAATGTTATGATGTACAGCGGCGGAAAGTGGGTCAAGAAGGGACAGGTATTCAGAAAAAGCAGCACGGTGCTGACTAAGGTGCCGCTTGATGTTACAAGGTTTTCTGTCACGCCTTTTATCTGCGACAATAACGGTAAATATCACTACGGAGAAACCGTCGAAACCGAGTGCGAGTTCATTCCCGAGCTTGCAAAGGTAACAGGTCTTACGGCTGCAGAAACCAAGGATACATCGGTAAGGCTCAGCTGGAGCCCTGTCAAATATGCTGACGGCTACGGAGTTTTCCTCAAATACACCGAGGGCTACAGAGAGGTCGCAAAGACCGCAGGCACATCATATACAGTAACAGGTCAGCCGCCCTCCTACAGAAGACACTTTATCGTTAAGGCTTACTATAAAACATCGGACGGAAGAATTGTTTACGGGCCTGCTTCCGATCAGCTGAAAACTGCTACCTGCCCTGCAACGGTTTCGGGGCTGAAAGCTTCAAAATCAACCTACAATTCGATTACGCTCAGCTGGAACAGGACATCGTGCTCGCAGTACATAGTTTACCAGATGAAAAACGGCAAGTGGGTAAGAATTGCAAAGCCGACCACAAACTCCTATACGGTTACAGGTCTTGACAATAACACAGCTTATAAGTTTGTTATCCGTGCCTGCAAGCTTGATGACTACAACAAGGAGCACCTTGGCTGGCTGTCAAATATAGTTCAGGTAAAGACCGCTAAGAATACTATCACCACTAAAAACGGTGTTACCTATGTAAACGGCATACTCATTGCAAACAAGACCTACGCTCTGCCTGCTTCATACAACCCGGGAGGACTCACAAAGGAGACCTACAATGCGTTTGTCGAGATGAGAAACGCAGCCTCAAGGGACGGCATAAGCCTGTGGATATGCTCGGGCTTCCGTTCGTATGACACGCAGAGGTGGCTCTATCAGAGCTATGTGAACCGTGACGGCAAGGCTGCCGCTGATACCTACTCCGCAAGGGCAGGCCACAGTGAGCATCAGACGGGACTTGCAATGGACCTTAACTACGCAAGCAGCTGGTTCGACAACACCAACGAGGCTCGCTGGATAGCAAATAACTGCTGGAAGTACGGCTTCATTATCCGCTATCCGCAGGGCAAGCAGAATGTAACGGGCTACAAATATGAATCGTGGCACGTAAGGTACCTCGGCAAGGACTTGGCTAAGAAGGTATATGACAGCGGCCTCTGCTTAGAGGAATACCTTGGCATCACCTCACAGTACAATTACTGATATTTTTGAGAGCTCTGTTTCGGCAGGGCTCTTTTGTTATTTGTCACAGAAAAATCCTTGCAAATTTGGCTGATATGCTATAGAAAAAAGCTCGGAAATTTGGTATAATAAAGTGATATAATATTTTTATATTCCGTCTGTGCTCACAGTACGCAAAACAATGACCCATGCGAAAGGATCGCTGATTATGGATTTGAAAGCTTTGTTGAAAAAAATTACAGCAGCTGCCATCTGTGCGGCTGTGGGGATATGTGCCTCAGGCTGCTATCTTCTGCCCGATGAGGAGGAGATACTCGAAGCCCCCGAGGTAAAGGCGAGTGATGTAAGCTACACAACTGTCACCGCCAAGAAAAGAGATCTCGAGAAGAAGATCGTAACAACAGGCACCGTTACCGCTGAAAGACAGTACCCTCTTTCCTATGAGAAGCAGAGCGGCGTTATCTCGAAGTTCTATGTCCGTGCAGGCGATGAGGTCAAAAAGGGCGACGTTATCTGCGACCTGGATACAGCTGACCTTGACTTTCAGATAGAACAGAAGGAGCTCAATGTCGAGAAGGCTAAGCTGAATGTGCAGATAATCTATGAGAGCGGCGGTACGCAGGCTCAGATAGACTCGGCTTATGTTGACCAGCAGCTCATTGAAAAGGAGCTTGCAAAGCTGCAGGCTCAGAAGGAAGGCTCGGAGCTTGTTTCTCCGATAGACGGCATAGTTTCAAGCATTTCCGATATCAGGGCAGGCGATAATGTAAGCTCGGGTCAGGTAGTTGCTACCGTTATTGATACGAGTGCTCTGTACATAGCAATCAAGCCCTCGGAGCTTTCGCAGTTCAAAATGGATATGGATCTGCAGATCAGAATAAATGATGATTACTATGACGGAGTAGTTTTTATGACTCCCGAGGCACTCATTGAGTATCAGGCAGATCAGAGGGACGACCACAACGCAGTCGATGAAACAGGCATAGCCTACGAAGCCGAGACAGTTTATGTCCGCTTCAAGGACACGCCCCCTGCCGATGCGGTCGGACAGCTTGCTGATACGGTGCTTGTACTGGAAAGCGTTCAGGACGCTATAGTTATCTCGAACAACCTTATAAAGAAGGTTGACGGAGAACAGGTAGTCTACGTCCTCAAAGACGGAGAAAAGACGGCAGTTCCCGTTGAGGTAGGGCTCTCTACAGGCTCTCAGAGCGAAATAGTATCGGGACTCAGCGAAGGAGACGAAATAATCATCAGATAACGAGCGAAAGGACTTTCCATGTTTACTTTATTGTTCAGAAAGATGCGTAACACCAAATGGATGGTGTTCTGCCTTCTGATAGGCTTTATAATGGCATCGGCTATGATGAGTACGGTGCCGATATATATGAATGCATCGCTGCAGAGAATGCTCGTCAAGGATATGGAGTCGTTCCAGAAGGAGTACGAGATATATCCCGGTGCATACAACACAAGCTACAGGCTCAAAATGGACATTTCACCCTCTTCTCAGAAGGAAACTATCAGCAGCTACAATGAAAAGGCTGAAAAGAAGTTCTCCGAGCTGGGGCTTGACAGTGCTGCCGAGAAAAAGGTGATCTCGGGAGAGTATATGTATGTCAAGTCTATGGAGGTTGCAGCAGGCAAGCCGCAGGCGAGGTTCACCATCGCAGGAATGAGCGGCATAGCCGACCATATCACCATAAAGCAGGGCAGAATGGCCGAAGCGGCTCAGCGTGAGGACGGAGTGTTTGAGTGTATCGCTACTGAGAAGTCGCTCAAAACCACCGAGCTGGCAGTAGGCTCTGTATACGAGGTCGGAGATGTGTTCCACGATGATGCAGGCTCCGCAAAGATAGAGATAGTCGGCACCTTTGATGTTAAGGACCCTAACGACATCTACTGGGCTGAGGGTCTTGACTCGCAATACACAGCCTTCGTGTTCATGGACTATGATACCCTGTATGAAAAGGGCATAGATACAGGCGTTATGAACATAAATGAGAGCTCTCACAACTTTGCTATCGACTACTCCGCTATGGATATGAATGAGATCGACAGCACGCTGGAGAAGCTTAAAGCCCATAAGAATTACTTTAAGGAAAACTCTATAGGCTTCAGCGTTCCCGCGACTGAGATACTGGAGGATTACTCCAAGCGTGCAGACCAGCTTCAACTGGTGCTGTGGCTTTTGCAGATACCTGTGATACTGATGATTGTTTTCTATCTGTTCATGGTATCACAGCTCAATGTTGAGCAGGAGAGAAACGAGATAGCCGTATTCAAGAGCAGAGGTGCAAGCCGAACTCAGGTAATGGGTATCTATGCTCTGGAATCGCTGGTGCTGGGTGTTATCACAGCGGTGGTAGGACCCTTCGCAGGACTGGGGCTTTGCAGAATACTGGGTGCTTCAAACGGATTTCTGGAGTTCGTAAACAGAAAGTCCCTGCCCGTTCACCTTACGGTGCAGGCATTTGTCTATGCGGCAATTGCGGTAGCTGTGTTCTTCGTAACTACAATGCTTCCGATTTTTCCTGCCACAAAGACAACTATCGTTGAGCACAAGCAGTCAAAATCGAAGAAGAAAAAGCACGCACTCTGGGAAAAGGTCTGCCTTGACTTTATACTGGTGGGCGGCTCGGTGGGCTGGCTTTACTATCACAACAAAACTCAGGAGACCCTTATAAAGCAGGGTGTAACAGACACTACCGCAACGGTAAATCCGCTGATGTTTGTAGCCTCAACTGCGTTTATACTCGGTCTTGGGCTCTTCCTTATAAGAATTTACCCATACGTCATCAGAATAATTGCAAGGCTCGGCAAGCGTGTGTGGAGTCCTGCTCAGTACGTTTCGCTGACTAATATCGGACGCTCGGCAACAGGCAGAGAGCGCTTCAGGAGGAATGGTACAGCAGCAAGATAGAACAGGCTCAGCAGAGCGTATCTCCGACAGGTGCAGCACAGATGGCTCAGGCACCTGTACAGGAGGAGGAAGAGGAAGAAGAGGACACCGAAACTGTTATCTCTTACGTTGAGCCTGCCTTTGAGAGATTTGAAAAGCTCGCAGGCGTTGAGAAGGCCGCAAGAGTATTCCGCAAGGACGGTGTCAAGATAACCTCCTCGAAAATGAACGTTACCTCAAAGACTTCCGATGAGGACAGCGATAACAAGCGTTCCCGTGACGACTACCTCGATCAGGACCTTGAAAAGACAAAGTCGAGCAACACAAGCAGCAAGGTGCAGCTTATGACAGTTGTTCCTCATGAGTTCTCCGAGGTTATTCGCTTTGAGGACAGACTGCTCCCCGTTCAGATAAACAACTATCTGAATGCCCTCGCTGAATACACCCCGGGAGTTATCCTTTCATCAAGCTTCAAGGACTACGGGCTCTCGCTCGGAGATACAGTTACCTGCACATGGGGCGGAAATGATGACTTTGATGTTACCGTCCTTGCCTTTGTTGACTACTGGCCCGGACTCAGCCCCTACAAGACCACCAAAGACGGCAGCTATATGGACTTTGCGATAATGAACTTTGACTACGTCAGGGTAGTTACGAACGTTGAGCCCTATCAGGTGTGGTTCAAGCTTGAAGATAACGCATCTGTCAATGACTTCTACAAATCGGTAGACAATGCAAAGATAGAGCTCACCGACATTCAGGCAAGGAGCCAGCAGATAATTGAAAAGAAAAATGACCCTATGCTTCAGGGCATGAACGGAGCTCTTACCCTCGGGTTCATAATCATTATGATAATGTGCATTATCGGCTTCCTCATTTACTGGATACTCTCTATCAAGAGCAGAACGCTGCAGTTCGGAATACTCAGGGCTATGGGTATGAAATTCAGAGAGATAATCGCTATGATAGTTTATGAGCAGGTGCTTGTATCTGGAGTTGCGATCTTTACGGCAATGTTCATAGGCGGAGTTACAAGCGACCTGTTTGTACCTCTCTTCCAGAGCATATTTGATGCATCGAAGTCAGTTCCCGAGTTCGTTGTTCTCCCCGACAGGGGCGACTACATAAAGCTATATATCATAATCGGAGCTATGCTGTTGTCAGCATTTATCATTCTCGGAAGACTGATAAAGAAGATAAAGATAAGCCAGGCTCTGAAGCTTGGAGAGGATTAATATCCCACATATAAAAAGGAGGATCAGAATGAAAGAGATAGAAAGACTCAGGCAGTGCCTTGAAGCTGTCAGGGCGAAAACCGATTTTGTGCCCGATGTTGCCCTGGTGCTGGGCTCGGGGCTGGGCGGCTTTGCCGACACCGTAAAGATCGAGGCGATCGTTGACTACAAAGACATCCCGAGCTTTCCACGCTCGACCGTTCTCGGTCACAAGGGCAGGTTCCTGTTCGGCTATGTCGGCGATGTAAAGACCGTAATCATGGACGGCCGTGTCCACTACTATGAGGGCTACCCCACCAAAGATGTAGTGCTCCCGACAAGGCTTATGAAGCTTATGGGTGCGAAGGCTCTGTTTCTGACGAATGCCTCGGGCGGCATCAATAAGGCTTTCTCCGCAGGCGACCTTATGCTCATAACCGACCATATCTCAAACTTTGTGCCAAATCCCCTTATAGGCGAGAATATCGACGAGCTTGGCGTGCGTTTCCCCGATATGAGCCATATCTACGATTTGGAGCTCTCAGCTGCGATAGAGAACAGTGCCGAAAAGATAGGTACAAAGCTCCAAAAGGGCGTATATATACAGCTTACAGGACCCTCATACGAGAGCCCTGCCGAGATCAGAATGGCAGCTGCCCTCGGTGCCGATGCTGTAGGCATGAGCACCGCAGTTGAGGCTATCGCTGCGAACCACGCAGGAATGAGAGTCTGCGGTGTGTCCTGCATATCAAATCTGGCAGCAGGAATAAGCCCCACTCCCCTCACCCACGCAGAGGTTCAGGAGTGCGCCGATAAGGTCGCACCGATTTTCAGAGCCCTTGTTACAGAAAGCATTCAGCAGATCGCTGAAATAATAAATAAATAGATCGGAGATACAACATGATAAGATTTTTTAACGGCAGAGTCCTTACCTCGGCCGATAAGGTCGAGGAGATCGAGGTCTGGACGGACAAGGACAAAATCGCTTTTGTGGGAGCTCCCACAGAGGAAAAGCTCAGAGAGGCAAGCTTCGAGCGTGAGTATGACCTGAACGGCAACCTCCTTATGCCCTCCTTCAAGAACGCACATACTCACTCGGCTATGACCTTTCTGCGTTCCTACGCAGATGACCTCCCCCTGCAGGAGTGGCTTTTTGACCGTGTCTTCCCGATGGAGGCTAAGCTTGACGGAGAGAAGATCTACTGGCTTACAAAGCTTGCGATAATGGAGTACCTTACCACTGGCTGCACAGCCTCTTATGATATGTATTTCGAGCTTGATGACTATGTAAAAGCAAATGTAGAGTGCGGTTTCAGGACAGTAATGTGTGATGCAGTAAGCGGTGCAGCTGAAAGAATAGTCGAGCTTGAGGAACGCTATGACAG
>ONLC01000114.1 GCA_900318545.1 uncultured Eubacteriales bacterium | reverse complement strand
GGTGTTGCCTTCAAGACAGTCAATAACGCACTGAGGTGCGAAAAATTTATAATGAGAGGATGTCAGATAATCATGGCAGGATTAAACAAAGTCACAGTTGAAGACATTGACGTAAAGGGCAAAAAGGTGCTCGTAAGAGTTGATTTCAACGTTCCGCTCAAGGACGGTGTCATCACTAACGATAACAGAATAACCGCTGCTCTTCCGACTATCAACAAGCTTGTAGAGAACGGCGCAAAGGTAGTTCTCTGCTCACATCTCGGAAAGCCGAAGAACGGTCCTGAGGACAAGTTCTCGCTCGCTCCCGCTGCTGCAAGGCTTGCAGAGCTCGTAAGTGCAAAGGTAACCTTTGCTAAGGACGATACAGTAGTCGGAGAGAACGCAAAGAAGGCTGTTGCTGAAATGGCTGAAGGCGAGATCGTTGTTCTCGAGAACACAAGATTCAGAGGCGCTGAGGAGACCAAGAACGGTGAGAAGTTCGCTAAGGAGCTCGCTGACCTCGTTGACGGACAGGTATTCGTTATGGACGCTTTCGGCTCTGCTCACAGAGCTCACGCTTCAACAGCAGGCGTTACAAAGTTCGTTAAGGAAACAGCAGTAGGATACCTTATGCAGAAGGAGATCAACTACCTCGGAAACGCTGTTGAAAATCCTGTAAGACCTTTTGTTGCAATCCTTGGCGGTGCTAAGGTAGCTGACAAGCTCAACGTTATCTCCAACCTCCTCGAGAAGTGCGATACACTTATCATCGGCGGAGGCATGGCTTACACCTTCCTGAAGGCTCAGGGCAAGGAAGTAGGAAAGTCGCTCGTTGACGATACAAAGCTTGACTACTGCAAGGAAATGATCGAGAAGGCTAAGGCTAACGGCAAGAAGCTTCTCCTGCCTATCGACACTGTTGTAGTTGATAACTTTCCTGATCCTATCGACGCTGAGATCGCTGTTGAGACAGTTGACTCCGACAAAATTCCTGCCGACAAGGAAGGTCTTGACATCGGCGAGAAGACAAGAGCCCTCTTCGCTGACGAGGTCAAGTCTGCTAAGACAGTTGTTTGGAACGGACCTATGGGCGTATTTGAGAACCCGACACTTGCTGCAGGTACAATTGCTGTATCAAAGGCACTGGGCGACACAGACGCTACTACCATCATCGGCGGCGGCGACTCCGCAGCAGCTGTTATTCAGCTCGGCTTTGCTGATAAGATGAGCCACATCTCGACAGGCGGCGGCGCATCTCTTGAGTACCTTGAGGGCAAGGTTCTCCCCGGCATCGACGTTATCGCTGATAAATAATTCACGCATCAGAATAGGGACGGCACATTTGCTGCCGTCCCCTTTTTGAATTAAGGAGAGTAAGAGCGTATGTTGACAATGCTTGCAAAAAGCAGTTCATCAGTTCCAAGCGGGCAGAGTATAATCGGTTTTATACTTGTATGCACAGGACTGGGGCTTATATACTTCGGCATAAAGATAATGCAGGGGTATGAGCTGTTCCCTCAGGAGAACAGACAGAATGTCCCCAAAGAGGATAATTACGTTCCTATAAAAGCGAAGGTACTCCAGAAGAAAAAGCAAAAGCTCCCACCATTAGAGAAAGGCGGAGAGCCGAGGATCTTCGTTCAGTGGAAGATAGGGTATGAGGTAAACGGTGAGAAGTATGACCAGATCGTCGATGATGATGATCTGCAGAAGGGTGACTTTATCGACATTAAGTACGACCCCGATGACCCCTCACGCTTTTATGTGGACAACGGCTCCGCAGCCGAGGAAACTGAAGAGAATGAAGCTCCCGAAAAGGAAAGCCACCCCTTCGGCTATGCAGCTCTCGGGTTCGGACTGCTGCTGATAGCACTCGGCCTGATAATGATACTATAACAAAAAAGACGAGGCTCAAACGAACCTCGTCTTGATTTATGTTAAATATCAGTCATTCTTCTTCTTGCCTGCAATAGAAGTACCAACGATACCTGCTACCATAAGTACATCAAATACGCAGCAGCCGATAGATATAGGACCAGCAGCCTTTACAAAATCATTCATGTTCTTCTTGTACTTCTCAACAGTTTGCTTGTCATCGGTGCCGTTGAGCTCGATATACTGAACACCGTCCTCAACAGTGATTTTGACTTCAGAACCTCTGTTTCGGTTGCATCAGACTTCAGATTATCCAGCGAATCATACTCCTTCTGAACAACAGACTTTGTAGCAAAAAAGATAGCTGTTGCAAGCAGACCAATGATCAGGAAAATAATACATATGACTTTCAATACTTTCATTTTTTTACTCCTCCAATAGATAAATTTGATTTTCTGTAAAGACAAATCAGTAGATACATTATATAGTAATAAAATTAACTTGTAGTGAATATTTTATTACCTATTTGTTATTATTAACTTTGTTTGCCGAACGTTCACATCTCTTTTTTGCCTTTCTGTTATGTTATACGATGTCAGATCTGAGAATGGCAACCGTTCACAAATTATTTACAATCGTAAAATTCCGATGACGTTTTCGCTCATACCAATCGGGATATTTGTAATTGACAGATACGGAAAAATGTAGTATAATATGATTGTCGGACTAGGTATAGTCATAGATAATATAATAAAGGAGTTTTTTAATATGAACAAACAGGTAAGAAAAGCTATCATCGCAGGAAACTGGAAGATGAACAAGACAAGACCCGAGGCTAAGGAGCTTCTTGAGGCTATAAAGCCGCTTGTTGCTAACGCTGAGGGCAAGGTAGAGGTCATTGCCTGCGTTCCTTTCACAAACCTTGAAACTGCTGTTGCTGCTACAGCAGGCTCGAATGTTAAGGTAGGTGCCGAGAACGTTCACTTCGAGAAGAGCGGTGCTTTCACAGGTGAGATCAGCGCTGATATGCTCGTTGAGGTAGGCGTTGAGTACGTTGTTATCGGCCACTCCGAGAGAAGACAGTACTTCGGTGAGACCGATGAGACCGTAAACAAGAGAACTAAGGCTGCTCTGGCTGCAGGTCTCAAGCCTATCGTTTGCGTAGGAGAGCTCAAGTGGGAGCGTGAGTGCAACATCACCGAGGAGGTTATCGCTCGTCAGATCAAGCTTGACCTCTGGGATGTAACTGCAGAGGAGCTCAAGAATGTTGTTATCGCTTATGAGCCTGTATGGGCTATAGGCACAGGTCTGACCGCAACTCCCGATCAGGCCGAAGAGGTTTGCGCTTTCATCAGAGCTACACTTGCTAAGCTTTACGATCAGGCAGCTGCTGACGCTGTTACTATCCAGTACGGCGGTTCTATGAATGCAGGAAATGCAGCTGAGCTTCTTGCTAAGCCAAATATTGACGGCGGCCTTATCGGCGGTGCTTCGCTGAAGGCTCCTGACTTCAACACTATCGTTCAGGCAGCTGTTGAGGGTTAATACTTAACGCCAATCCTAAACCGATGTAAAAGAGTGTGATCGCTGTGGCAGCTGAGACTACCGCTGCTGTTGAGGAAAAAGAGCCTGCAGCAGAAAAAAAGCGAGATATTAAGATAATCACCGTTGAGGAAAAACCTGTCCGCCCGATAAGGCGTATCGTTGATCTGATCGTCGGCGGTGTTCTGCTCATTATGCCCATTTGCGGATTTGGTGCGTATATTTACTTTACGCTTCCCGTCTGCGGATTCGGTCTGCTCTTTCTTATCGGTCAGAGGCTCATAAACAGGGGCGAGCCACAAAAAACAAGGCTTGTCATCTCAATGGCGATAAGAGTGCTTGCGGTTATTATCCTTATACTTATTATAATGATACTTACAAACTGGGGCAGCTCACGCAAGAGCCTTTATATATTCAAAACGAAGCTTTATATGATAGGCAACTACGGCAAGTCCGTAAAGGGGCTTGACTTTCTGCCCGATAAGCTTCCCGATACCTGCAAGGGCTTTGAAATGGACTTCGTTTCAAAGAAGTGGAAAACCGATGAGCACGGCAGCGTGAGAATACGCTTCATCACCGACAAGGAGGGCCGTGAGCAGGTCAAAAATGCTGCCGAAAAGCTCGGCGGCAAGGAGTGCTCCGAGGGGGACTTCCTGTATACAAAGCTCTCAGCCTACTGCGACAGCATAGGTGCTAAAATGAGCGGGGCCGAAGTATACTCGCTCGGAGAGCAGAAGCACCACTCCCCTGCCTTTCTTATAAATTCAAGGACGGGGCTTTGCATTTTTTATTGGTAAACAAGCGGTAGTACCGCTCAATCGCTGGTATTCAGCAATAGAAAGGATTTTTAGTTATGGCTAAAAAGAAAACAGTAGTACTGGTAGTTATGGACGGAGTAGGCTTTTCCGTTACAGGTCTTGGTGACGCTGTAACAGAGGCTAACACACCTACTCTTGATATGCTGCTCAAAAATTATCCGAACACCTCGCTTAAAGCTCACGGCGATGCTGTAGGCCTTCCTACTGACGATGACATGGGCAACTCTGAGGTAGGTCACAATGCTCTTGGCTGCGGTCAGATATACTCGCAGGGTGCTAAGCTCGTTAATGAGTCGATCGAGAGCGGCAAGATGTTCACCTCAGAGACTTGGAGTCTTCTTATCAACAACGTTAAGGAAAAGGACTCCACACTTCATTTCCTCGGTCTGCTCTCCGACGGAAACGTTCATTCAAACATTCACCACCTCGAGAAGATGCTCGCTAAGGCTAAGGAGCAGGGCGTTAAGAAGGTAAGATGCCACATTCTGCTTGACGGACGTGATGTACCCGCTACTTCTGCTCCTATCTACATCAAGGAGCTCGAGGACTGCATTGCTGAGCTCAATGACGCTTCGTTCGATGCTCAGATAGCTTCGGGCGGCGGACGTATGAAGATCACTATGGACAGATATCAGGCTGACTGGGGCATGGTAGAGCGAGGCTGGAACACACACGTTCACGGCAGCGCAAGACAGTTCCCCGATGCTCAGACCGCTGTTGATACACTCAGAAATGAGACCTCGGCTATTGATCAGGATCTGCCTGAGTTCGTTATCGCCAAGGACGGCGAGCCTGTAGGTAAAATGCAGGACGGCGACAGCGTTATCCTCTTCAATTTCAGAGGCGACAGAGCTATCGAGATCTCTATGGCATTTGACGGCGGCGAGGAGTTCAGTCACTTCGACAGAGGCGTTATTCCCGATGTTATCTATGCAGGTATGCTTGAATATGACGGAGATCTCAAGATCCCGAAGAGGTATCTTGTAAATCCTCCCGAGATCAAAAATACGCTCTCTGAGCTGCTGGTAAAGAACGGCCTTTACTCTTACGCAGTTTCCGAGACACAGAAATACGGCCATGTTACTTACTTCTGGAACGGAAACCGTTCCGAGCGCTTCGATGAGGAGCTTGAAACCTGGAAGGAGATACCCTCTGACAGAGTTTCGTTTGATGAAAGACCCTGGATGAAGTCCGCTGAGATCACTGACGACCTTATCGTGGCTATTCGCTCAGGCAAGTATGACTTCATCAGGTGCAACTATCCGAACGGTGATATGGTAGGTCACACAGGAAATATGGACGCTACCATCACAGGCGTTGAGGCTGTTGACCTCGGCCTTGCAAGACTGCTTAAGGTGTGCGATGAGTGCAACTGCACGCTTCTTGTTACAGCCGATCACGGAAATGCCGATGAGATGCTCGAAAAGAACAAGAAGGGCGAGATCCAGGTAAGAACTGCTCACTCGCTTAACAGAGTGCCTTTCATCATCTGGGATAAGGAAACACGCCACGAGATAATCGATGCTGACAGCACTAAATACGGTCTGGCAAATGTTGCGCCTACCGTTGCTAAGCTTTTAGGCCTTGATGTTCCCGATTGCTGGGAAGATTCCATGATCTGATTAATTGGTCCCGAAGCACTAAAGCTTCGGGACTTAGTTTTTTCAGCGCCTGTATGATATCAAAATTTTGCAATATTAAAATAGACAATAGGTTTTTAATAATTTTGTTAAAAACGTGTATTGTGAAACTTAATAATATATGATATAATTTCAGTATATATAAACCCTTAAAGGATGTGATCTTATTGGCTTATATAATGGAAACGCAGGATCTTACTAAGACCTATGGAAAAAAAGATGCCTGCAAAGACATCAATATCAAGATCCGTGAAGGTGAGATCTATGGTCTTATAGGCAGGAACGGCGCAGGAAAGACCACAATCATGCGTGTGATAAGCGGCCTCTCATCGGCTACCAGCGGTACATACTCTCTGTTCGGCAAAACAGGAAGCGCCATGAGAAAGGAGCTCAGAAACGTTGGCGTGCTTATCGAGCACCCGGGTCTTTATCCAAAGCTTTCCGCAAAAGAAAACCTGAAGATCAAGTGCATAGGTATGGGCATAAACTGGAAGAACGGCTACCTTGACGAGCTTCTTAAAACTGTCGGTCTTGAAAATGTATCCGACAAGAAGGGTGCAGGCTCCTATTCACTTGGAATGAAACAGAGGCTCGGTATTGCACTGGCACTTGTCGGAGACCCTAAAATGATCATTCTTGATGAGCCTATCAATGGTCTTGACCCTCAGGGTATCGTTGAGGTAAGACACACTCTTGAAAAACTCAGAGATGAAAAGGGTATCACCATTATGATCTCGAGCCATATCCTCGGAGAGCTTGACAAGATAGCTGACTCCTACGGAATTATCCATGAAGGACATCTGCTTGATCAGTTTACCGCTGAGGAGCTCAACAAGCGCTGCGGACAGTATGTTTCTATCAGAACGGGAAACAATGCCGCTGCTATCAAGGTGCTCACAAAAGCGGGCATTACCGATATTTCCGAGGATAATGACAAGACGATAAGAGTAAATGAGCACCTCGGAGAGAGCGATAAGATGGCTAAGGCTATCGTTCAGGCAAATATTCCTCTTAAAGAAATA
>ONLC01000209.1 GCA_900318545.1 uncultured Eubacteriales bacterium | reverse complement strand
TTAATAAATATGAATAGAAGTCATTGTTATAATCCTTCTGTACCGACAGGTCAGCAGGGTGTGCTGCTCTGTGGATAGGCATCAGCACCTCATCACCGACGATGGTAAAGGTCTTGTCCTCATCAGACTTCTGCTCATTCCATACCCACGCCTTAAAGATGTAGCCTCCGGAAAGTGCCGTATTGGGATTTTCCTTAAAATAAGGTGAAGTCAAATCAAACTTGATGGTTACGTCACCTGTAGTAACGTCCATATAGTAGGTACCGATCTCCTGACCGAGATACCTGCTGTCATTAGATGTAACAGGACCCGAAAGGCTTACATCCTGCTGTGCGGTTATCGTCTGATCCTCCAGACCAAGGTTGAACTTTATGCTGTCCGCATGATTAGGCAGGTCTGTAACCGTATCCGCTGTAAGATGGAAATCAATATTCACATCTACAGTATACTTGGTCTGTCCGTCCTCGGTTTTGCTCACGCTCGAGGACATATTGCCTGTTACGCCCGTAACTCCTGTCATAGCAGGATCGGGAACGTACTCAATATGCAGAGGTTCACCGGTCGAGCCCGTATCAGCCGTCTGCTCCGTATCAGGGGTAGTAGTGCTTATAGCAGGCTGTATCAGACTGCCATATACCGTAAACAGCATAGCGATCGCCAGCAGCAGCGCCAGCCAGACTCGCAGCCGTTTCCTGTCAGGCCCCCTCAGAGCCGTAGAAAATGATTTATTATTCTTATACATGATCTACCTCCTTGCGGAATAGAGTTTTAAGCTTACATTATCTTGATACTGCCAAGCGGCCAGATGCACCAGATAACCTTCCCGATTATCATTTCCTCAACAATACAGCCTATCTCCTTGGTTCGGCTGTCTATCGACTCGGAGCGGTGGTCTCCCATAACAAAATACCTGTTATCAGGCACCTGATAAGGAAGCTCAATATCACAAGTACCGTATGAAAGACTGTCCACATAGGGCTCATCAAGCTTTTCGCCGTTGACATATACGCTGCCGTCATTCTTGATGTCTATAACATCGCCTGCAACGCCTATTACCCTTTTGAGCAGTATCTTATTATTATGGTAGAAGGCAATTATATCGCCCTTTTCAAATCCGCCTATTCTTCGGCAGACTACCAGCTCATCATTATGGAGCGTAGGCGTCATACTGACACCCGTTACCCTTAGAGCAGGCAGAAACAGCATCGACACAAGCACTGCGACCGCTGCAACAACTATCAGCGAAGCTACCGTATTATAAAGGAGCTTCAGAAACCTTTTTCTGCCCCTTACACGTTCAAGCTCTGCCCCAAGCTCCTCAGTCGTCGGAACCGCTATGTTCTTCTCGTCCATCGCTTTGTTCCTCCGCACTGTCAGAGTCGGTTTCAGCTGCCTCGGGCAGCTCTCCGTACTTGTCCCTATAAATCCTTGATACCATCTGATTTGTCTGCATTATCACCGAGTCCTTTACCTCTGACAGCTCTGTGCGGAGCTCTTCATTCTCCTGCAGCGCCTTATCCAGCTGTTTTCTGAGCTCGTACATGATCTCCAGCAGCTCGGCTCTGCTCAGCTTTTTAAGCTCCCTGTCTGTCATTGTAACGCCTCCATACAGACCTAAAATAATATCAGTATTATAACACATTTTGAATAATTTGTCAATTGGTATTTTGGTAATTTTTTCCTTTAATTGATTCGCTTTCAACAAATTATTATATTTATCAATTGCAGATATTGCACAAATCACCAATGGAATAATTAGTCACTTTTAACAAGCTAAACGTTTTCTGAAATTCAGTATATGACAAATTTTTGATATCCCCGAATATCTCATAATTATTATCGGAGCGTTACAATTATCAAAATTTACAATTTATTAACATTTTAAGCATTTCTGCTTTACAGCAGGCATAATTACTTGACAAATCGGTTATTTTGTTAAAATCTGACACGTTTTCACCCTATCTTATGTTTAATGTGACGAAAAAGTGTTATATGTATTGACAATTTCGTTTCGGAGTGCTATACTGCAAGTGTACTAGTACAGATAGTACACTTAATACAAGTGTACAAAACAGAGAAAAATAAAAGAACAGAGACAACAAAACGGAACAACAGAGGACACAGTCCTCGGGCAAAGACCAAATAAGGAGGTGCCTAATTGATAACTATTGATGTTATGGGCAGAACACCTATCTACGAGCAGATCTGCCAGAGCATCTGCCGTGAGATATCGCTGGGAGCCTACAAGGAGGGCGACAGGATACCGGCCGCAAGAGCTCTTGCAAAGGAGCTTGGGCTGAATCCGAACACGGTTGCCAAGGCATACGGTATTTTAGAGCGTGACGGCATAATCTATTCTGTAGCAGGGAGGGGCTGCTTTGTGGCAAAGCATAAAGACGAGGTCGCAGACAGACAGACAGCAGAATTCAGTGATCTGGTAGGACGGCTGCTGGAATCGGGAATTAAGCCCGATAAGCTAAAGGAGATCATCGACATTAAGGCAGAGGAAAGGGGGAACACCTGAAATGATAGAGATTAAAAACCTTTCTATGGTGTTTAGCGGCAAGCAGGGAGACTTCAAGGCTCTTGACAATATCACACTTGATATCCCCGACGGCTCGGCTTACGGTTTTTTAGGCTCAAACGGTGCAGGAAAATCAACGCTTATGCGTATGATGACGGGCATATACCCTGTAAATGAGGGCTCTATTAAAATAGACGGCGAGGACGTTTTTGATAATCCCGAGGCTAAAAAGAACATCTTCTTTGTAAATGATGAGACTGTTCAGTACACAGGCTACACGCTCGACGGGCTCAAAGACTATTACAAGGTATACTATCCCGATTTTTCTGAGGCAACCTATGTACGTATCTTGGAAAAGCTCAAGCTGCCGATAGACAAAAGGCTCTCGGAATTTTCAAAGGGTATGAAAAGGCAGGCTATGGTGCTGATAGGTCTTGCGTGCAGGACTAAGTATCTTATGCTTGATGAGGCCTTTGACGGACTTGACCCTGCTATGAGACACTATGTAAAAAACATCATCACAGATGAGATAATCGACAGGAACGCAACGCTTATAGTTTCCTCGCATAATATTGCCGAGATCAGCGAGATCTGCGACAGGGCAATGCTCATTCATCAGGGCAAGCTTATTTTCGCAAACGATATTGACGATATAAAAAGCGGCTTCTCAAAGATACAGCTTGTCAGAAAAAGCAGGCCTGTTTCTCCCGAGGAGCTTGAAGGCTGCGGGCTGAGAGTTGTGAAATACAACATTACGGGAAGTGTGGTCCAGGCTGTAGTCAAGAGCGATGATGACCTCAGTCAGGCGATCGAAGGTCTTGGCTGCGATGTATGCGATAAGATAGGACTGACACTTGAAGAGATTTTTATTTACGAAATGGAGGCGAGAGGATATGCTACGGACGAACTTGTCTGATCTGCACAGGCTTGCTAAGGGCGAGCTTATGCGAATGAAAAAGCTGTTTATAATAAACATGATAATCCTTGCGGCTTCTGCATTCTTTACTGTAGTCGGTGCTGCAGCGGATAACGGTATAGCTCTGGTCGGGATATTCTTTCTCTGCTTTATGATAGTAACGGTCATTCCCGCAGTGGCTTTGCTTTTCAGAGATATGACCGACAAAAGAGTCTGCGATGTTATGCACTCTCTGCCAATGACCGCTTCACAGAGATTCTGGTCTAAGATATGGGCGCTGTGCGAGTATCACCTTATCCCGACGCTTGTTACTGCTTTTGCCGAGCTGTTTATCCTGCAGGCCAGATTCGGAAATGACGGAGTATATCAGGGCATTATTTCCAGCAATTTTGATGAAATGCTGAGGTTTTACCTTATCGGTGTTACCTGCCTGTTTTTCACGGCTGCGGTAACGCTGCTCTGCCAGATGTGCTTCGGAACTATT
>ONLC01000014.1 GCA_900318545.1 uncultured Eubacteriales bacterium | reverse complement strand
TTCTTAGCCGACATTCTTTTCTTCACTCCTCTCAAAATCTAACCTCTCCGCCATTTCATTCTGCGTACTGGGGAACAGGTGTGCATAGCGGTAGGTGATCTCGATGTTCTCATGTCCCACAGTGGGATTGAAGCTACAATAGCGCAGATCGTGCAGGCTTTTAAGAAACTTTTCTTATTGTAAGACTTATGCTTTGTATCTGATCATTGACAATTTGGAATAGCTGTGTTACAATGACCATATCAGCCGTGAGGAGTATGACCAGTGGAGATACAGGTATCCGAGGTCGGAAGCGGAGAGGAATGAAGCTGAGCGTAATGCATTAAGAAAGGATAAATAATTATAAAACGATAATATGGAGGATAGGAATATGGGAACAGAATACTTATATCACTATACTAATATTGAATCATTAGCTTTGATTTTGAAGAATCAAACTATTCGATTTAATTCTCTTGATAGAATGGATGATTTGCAGGAAAAAGAATCTGCTGATATAAAGAACATTGGTCAGTTTTGTTTTATCACTTCATGGACATCTGAAAGTTTGGAGAGTATTCCAATGTGGAATATGTATGCGTCATTGACACAAGGCGTAAGAATAAAACTAAGGAAAGATCCATTCAAGATATATGACAATGATATTTCGGAATTAGCTATGAGTTCCAACTTGCAAATAGGCAATGGAAGTTCTACATCAATTAAAAGTATTATGCCTATTAAAGATTTGTTTGAAAAAGGCTTCTTCTCTGTTCAAGCACTCAATCTTGATAGCTTATTATGTGAAGTTCAATACACCACTGATAATGAAAAGTTATATCCCCACCTTCTTCAGGATAACGTTGAGCAATTTTCAATTGCTCTTCAAAAACTTGGAAGATATAAGAATGTTCACTGGGAATTTCAGAAAGAATGGCGATATATTCTTAATTTTATTCCACTTGATTTAAAGAAGATTTCTCTTGTTCAGTTCAATCAAATAGCAAACGGTATTAGAATTGGACAAGCAAAACAACCATTTTCATACTATGATATGGTCATAGATGATGGTGCATTTTCTGATATGGAAATAACTCTTAGTCCTCGTATCAGTGCGGGCAGCAGGGCAATCGTTGAAACCCTTGTCCAGAGATTTAATCCAGCTGCAAAAATGACTGACAGCACGCTTAAAGATTTAATATAACAAAAAGAGCTATCCGATTCGTAAATTGAATCAGATAGCTCTTATCTTTTCAGACAATATTTATGTTACTGTTGCCAATGATAGAGAAATGTTGACAAATCGTTGCCATTCAGCTTAACTATACCACGAAAAGTACGGTATTACGCTGTTTCAGCAAGTATTTGCATTATTCCCACTCCACCGTTCCGGGCGGTTTGGAGGTTATATCGTATACTACCCTGTTTACGTGGTCAACCTCGTTGCAGAGGCGGTTTGATACCCTTGCAAGCACTTCATAGGGGATTCTTGCCCAGTCGGCGGTCATGAAGTCATCAGTTGTGACTGCCCTTATCGCTACAAGATGATCGTAGGTGCGGTGGTCGCCCATGACGCCTACTGTGCGGACATCGGGGAGGACTGCAAAGAACTGGCTCAGCTCGGGTTCGATGCCGCTTTTGGCGATCTCATCTCGCAGTACTGCGTCTGCCTCCTGGAGTATCTTTATCTTCTCCTCGGTTATCTCGCCGATGATTCGCACGCCAAGTCCGGGACCCGGGAAGGGCTGCCGCCACACAAGCTCCTTTGGTATGCCGAGCTTTTCGCCGACCTTTCTTACCTCGTCCTTGAAGAGGTCTGCCAGCGGCTCAATTACTCCGTCAAAGTGGATATCCTTGGGCATTCTGACTTGGTTGTGATGCGTTTTTATTGTGGCTGCGTCGCCCTTGCCGCTTTCGATGCGGTCAGGGTAGATAGTGCCCTGTGCGAAAAAGCCCTCGGCGGCTTCTTCTCTGATCTTCCCCCAAAAGACCTTATAAAACTCCGTGCCGATGATGTTTCTCTTCTGCTCGGGGTCGGTGACACCTGCAAGCTTTGAGATAAACTCCTGCTGACAGTTTACTCTTACAAACCTCATGTCGAAAAGGGAGGTGAACGTTTTTTCCACAAAGTCGCCCTCGTCCTTACGCATAAGCCCCTGATCTACAAAAACGCAGGTGAGCTGGCTGCCGACCGCACGGCTTAAAAGGCCTGCCGCAACGGACGAGTCAACGCCGCCCGAAAGGCCAAGCACTACCTTCTTGTCGCCTATCTGCTCACGGAGGCTTGCTACTGTGTTTTCGATAAAGTTGTCCATTACCCAGTCGCCCTTGCAGCCGCAGACCTCATAAAGGAAGTTCCTGAGTATAACTTTGCCGTACTCGCTGTGAGTTACCTCGGGGTGGAACTGCACTGCGTAAAGGCTCTCCGACTCGTTCTCCATAGCGGCACAGGGGCAGTCAGCCGAGGCTGCCGTCACCTTAAAGCCTTTGGGAACACGGCTTATGTAGTCGGTATGGCTCATCCAGACTACGTTTCTTTCGGGCACGCCCTTAAAGAGCTTGCTTTCGGCCTTAACATCTATGTCGATCTTTCCGTACTCGCTTTTTTCGCAGGAGGAAACCTCGCCCTGCCGCATATAAGCCATAAGCTGGCACCCGTAGCATATACCCAGCACAGGAACGCCCATATCCAGTATTTCGGGGGAGTAGTGGGGTGAGCTTTCATCGTAAACGGAATTTGGTCCGCCTGTAAAGATTATGCCCTTATAGCCCTGCGCCCTTATCTCCTCAATGGGGGTATCAAAGGGTTTTATCTCGGCATAAACCGAGTTGTCACGCACTCTTCTGGCTATCAGCTGATTATACTGACCGCCGAAGTCGAGCACGAGGATCTTTTCGTGTTGAATATCTGCCATTGGCTCACGTCCTTAGAAAAAATGTCGGAAATATTATAACATATATCCGCTGATTTGTCTACCGCATTTTTTATACTGTTATTAAATTTTTTATTTCGGCATAAAAACAGAGTCCCGGAATATATTCCGAGACTCACTTTTTTAGTTGAACAGCCCCAACGAGCCCAGCAGCAGTACAAACAGCAGCACAGGTGCTATGAACTTTATCATAACAGGGTACATAGCCTTTCTGCCCAGCTTTTCGCCGTTCTTGGTGGCTTCGTCGATGATAGTTTTCGGCTTTACTATCCAGCCTATCAGTATGCACGTTCCTATGGCGACTATCGGCATAAATATGTTATTGCTGAGGTAGTCGAAAATATCCAGCAGCTGTGCCGAACCGCCCTTAGCAGTATTCGGCAGCCTTGTCTCAAAGTAGAACTTGTTATATCCAAGGCAGATAACTATGCTTATAGCCATAGCCACAGCGCCCTCTATAATAGTAGCCTTTCTTCTGCTCCAGCCGAACTGGTCAATAAGGCTTGCGACTACGGCCTCCATTATCGAAATACAGCTTGTAAGTGCCGCAAAGAGCACCATTATAAAGAACACAGCTCCTATAATATTGCCGACAGAGCCCATTTTCTCGAACACCTTCGGCAAAGCTACAAACATAAGCGAGGGTCCTGCGGAGTTCTTCATATCCTCAACACCCATAAATGCAACTACAGGCGGAATAACCATGACTCCTGCGAGGAAAGCTACCAGAGTGTCGAATATCTCGATCTGGTTTACAGACTTAACAAGGTTGCTGTCGTCCTTGAAGTAAGAGCCGTATGTAACCATAATACCCATAGCAACGCTGATACTGTAGAACAGCTGACCCATAGCGTCCATAACTATCATAAAGTAGTCCTTAGCGCCCACACCCTTAAAGTCGGGCACCACCAGCGTTTTAAGGCCGTCCATGCCTGTTCTGCCGTCCTCGCCCTTGATCGTCAGCGAGAATATCGCAATACCGATAACCACAAACAGCAGTATCGGCATAAGTATCTTAGATATAGCCTCGATACCCTTATTAACTCCGAGATAAATAATAAAGGCAGTCGCCGCTAAGAAGATAACATCAAACACTATAGGCGGCACATAATCGGTAATAAAGCTCCCGAAATAGCCGTCCTTGGCGGCATCTGTTCCGTGCCCCGTGCAGAACGCCACAGCATATTTGAGCACCCAGCCTCCGATAATGCTGTAATACGGCAGTATCAGAAACGGCACAAGGCTTGCAAAAACGCCTATCCACTTTGAGGGCTTGTGAAGCTTTCCGTAGGCCGTAAGGCAGCTCTGCTTTGTTTTTCTTCCTATTGCGACCTCGGTAAGTATCAGCGTAAACCCGAAGGTCAGCGCCAGCACCAGATATGTTACAAGGAACAGTCCTCCGCCGTCCTTAGCCGCAAGATAGGGAAAACGCCAGATATTTCCGAGACCTATTGCACTTCCTGCTGCGGCAAGCACAAAGCCGAAGGAGCTCGAAAACGAGTTTCTTTTCTTTTCCATAATAATTCTCCTATTGATTTTAATCAAATATAAAACCATTCTATCATATAATGTACGGCTATGCATTAATTTTTTGTTAAATTTAGAGGAATTTTGCCCCTTATCAAACTTTCCTCTTCTGCATTTTCTCCAAAGCCCCCGAAAACAGCGTAAAACAGCCCTGTCAACTATTGACAATGCACCTCAAAAGGAGTATAATTGTTGTGTTTGGTGCGTTTCAGCGTACTTTATGTGGGTAAGAACGAAAGGAAGAGTATAGTGGAGAAGCTTAAAAAGAATTATACGCTTATAGCCTCGCCCTTTATAGTTATGGCGGTGCTGCTGGCGGCATTTTATAAAGGAGGCCTTTATCCGTTCGGCAACGGCTCGGCTGCGTGGTGCGATATGTACCAGCAGGTTATACCTCTGCTGACAGATCTTAAAGATGTGCTTTCGGGCAAGCAGAGTCTGTTTTTCAACCTGAACAACGCAGGCGGAATGAACTTCCTCGGAGTGTTCTTCTTCTTTATTGCGAGCCCGTTCTCGCTGCTGGTTGCCTTCGTTGACAAGACTGAGATAGTACACCTTGTTGACATTCTGATAGTGCTGAAGCTCGGGCTCAGCGGCTTTACGGCATCGCTGTATCTGAAAAAGCACTTTGATAAGCTCTCTCAGATGCTTATTACCGTCCTTGCAGTGAGCTACGGTCTCTGCGGCTATGGTATGCTTTATTTCCAGAATAACATCTGGCTTGATGAGATGTATCTGTTCCCCCTGCTTATGCTGAGCTTTGATCTGCTGGTCGAGAAGAGAAAAATCATACCATTCATTATCACCCTTGCAGCAACCGTGATAGTGAACTACTATATAAGCTACATGGTGATAATATTCGTGCTGCTTATTATGGGACTTTTCTGCTACAGAAACAAAAACGAAGAAAAGTACAGGTACGCAGGCTTTGACCTTATCATATCCTGTATGTTTGCGGCGCTTGCCTCGGCTGTGGTGTGGATACCCTGCTTTACGCAGTACCTCTCCAGCGGAAGAACCACCTCTCTTGTACATGAGCTTGCAAGCTGCAACTTCCTCGGAAGCTACCAGACGACCCTGAGCACGCTCCTGCCGACCTCGGCGCTGATACTTATAGTTATCGTCTGCGCACTTGACGCAAAGCCGAGGAACAAAGAGCAGAATACTGCTCTGATACTTCTGTTCCTTACCTTTGTACCGCTTATTATAGAGCCTATCAACAAGATGTGGCACACAGGAAGCTATATGTCCTTCCCGTCAAGATACGGCTTTATCACTGTGTTTATGCTCGTTATATGTGCGGCAGGCTTCCTCACATACGACAGCAAGAGCATAGCACCTCAGAAAAATAAGACGGATTCTCCGCTGTATTTTGTGGTCGGTGCGGTAGTTATCTACTGCTACTATATGTTCTTCACAGGCTTTGTGGGCAACAACTACGAAAAGATCTCCGTGTTTACAAGAACACTCTGGCAGAACAATGATTCGTTCGTAATGCTGTTCGAGCTGTTCGTAGTGTCTGCGCTGCTTGAATCTGTCGTATTTTTCATGTTCAAGAAGGGCAGGCTGTCACGCAGCGTGTTTGCGATATTCATCTGTGCCTGCGTTGTTATCGAGGGCTTTACAAACGCCGATATCTATATGCTCTCTGCCAACTCCCGTGACCCCGAAAGGGCAGCCCGTCAGCAGGCTGTGGTTGACCTTGCGGACAGGATAGACGATAACGAGAGCTTCTACAGAGTGAACACATCAAGGAAGCTGTTCGATGTGAACCTTGTGGGCGCTATGGGATATAACTCCCTCGGGCATTATACCTCGCTGACCGACGAGGACTATATGTTCATGATGAAGCAGATGGGCTACTCGTCATACTGGATGGAGGTAGGCCCCTACGGCGGAACAGAGCTCACCGATGCCCTTATGAACGTAAAGTACAGGATAGTAAAGAAAGAGGTCGCTGACAGCGAACCCGTCTTCACAAATGAAACCTACAGCATAGTGCGTAATGACTGGTACCTCCCTCTCGGAGCTGTTACATCGGCAGACCTTTCAGGCAGCCTTCTTGAGCCGAACACAAGAGCCTTCGATCAGCAGATGATCTTCGAGATGCTCTTCAATACCGATGAAAAGCTCATAACCGAGTATAATTATATCCACCGCAACAAGATAGTTGACCCTCCGTCCCCAGTGAATGCTTACGCCTTCAAGAGAGAGGAAAACACTGAGGAGACCTACTTTGACTATGTTATCACGGTAAAGGGCTCGCAGACCCTGTACTTTGACTGTTTCAACGACCTCTCTAATGCACTTACAGAGCCCATAAACGACAGCTGTAAGATAGTTGTAAATGGTGCGACCAAGGTGCAGAACTATCCTACAAAGGACAATAACGGTCTGCAGAATCTGGGTGAGTTCAAGGACGAGACAGTAACTGTAAAAGTCATACTGAAAAAGGATATAGATGTAAGATCATTCGGAATATTCGGCCTTGATACAGAGCTTCTGAGCGAAAAGCTTGCAGGTCTGAGCACCGTCAACATCAAGGAGGACGGCTCGAAGCTCAAGGGCAGCATCGAAGCCTCTGACGGTCAGAAATGCATACTCAGCGTACCCTGCAATGACGGTCTGACAGTTAAGATAAA
Source organism: uncultured Eubacteriales bacterium (assembly GCA_900318545.1). Taxonomy (GTDB): domain Bacteria; phylum Bacillota; class Clostridia; order Oscillospirales; family Ruminococcaceae; genus Hominimerdicola. Next base: position 8,762 of record ONLC01000014.1, on the reverse strand, counting down.
CGGCAAGGCTGTTGATACTCAGCACGTATTCAGCGACCTTATCAGCTTTGAGCTGAAGGACGGCAATAACGACATCGAGATAAGCTTTAAGCCCAAGGGCTTTATGCTGGGACTTATAGTATCGCTTATCGGCATAGCTATGACAGTGTTCTATGCGGTAAAGATAAAGAAGTACGAGCCCGCCAAGGAGCTTACAAAGATAATGAACGCTCTTCTGATGCTGGCAACGCTTGCGGCAATAGCAGCAGTTTATGTTCTGCCCTGCCTTATCAATATGTATATAGACGACTAAAAGCAAATCCCGAAGGTATAAGCCTTCGGGATTTTTTCAGCATATCCGTTCGAGCGTTTCTCTGATGCTCAGAAGAATCCTCTTTTCAAGCCGTGATATGTAGGACTGCGATATCCCCACCTCGTCAGCAACCTGCTTCTGCGTCATTTCATGCCTGCCGCCCAGCCCGAAACGCATCTCCATGATGGTGCGTTCACGCTTGCCGAGCTTTTCTATCTCTTTAAGCAGCAGCTCCTTTTCGACCTCGTTCTCTATCCCTCTGCCGACTGTGTCCTCGTCGGTTCCGAGAATGTCCGAAAGCAGAAGCTCATTTCCGTCACGGTCAACGTTCAGAGGCTCGTCTATGGAGATCTCGTTTTTCTGCTGAGAGGTCTTTCTCAGATACATAAGTATCTCGTTTTCAATACAGCGTGAAGCATAGGTCGCAAGCTTTATGTTCTTGTCGGGGCGGAAGGTACGCACTGCCTTTATAAGCCCTATCGAGCCGATAGAGATAAGGTCCTCCATAGGTATGCCTGTCTGCTCGAACTTCTTCGCTATGTAAACTACAAGCCTCAGATTATGCACTATAAGAAGCTCCCTTGCTTTTTTCTCGTCAGTTTCAAGCAGGGCGAAGGCTTTTTGCTCCTCCTCCCTTGTAAGGGGCGGCGGAAGAGTGTCGGTGCCGTTTATATAGTCTATCTCCTCGCTGCCCCTGCCAAGAAGCATTGCTATAAAGCGGCTCACTATGTCCTTAACACTGATGATCTTTTTCATTTTGTTCTCCTTTCATTCAAGTAAGCTCGGCGGAAAAAGTGCCCTTTGTCTGCCGCTGTATGACCTTGCTATCCCGACCGAGCATCTTAGCTCGTGCGAGTGCTCCTCGGGGTCTATGAGTCTGATACTCCCTGCCGAGCTTATATGCATAAGCCCCTGACCTCCCACACTGTTGAACGGGCACAGCCGGAAGCCCCTTAGTCTTTCGGGGTCGGGGTCATCAAGACCGAGCTTAAAGTACAGCTTATCCGAGCAGAGTACAACTACAGGCTGACCCGTAAAGCTGTCGCAGAGCTTGTTTCCGCTGTCGCAGACCGCAGGCATACAAACAATAAGACTCCCACGCTGATACACAGCCTTGTAGCCCTCCAAACGCTCTCTGAGGGCTCTGATACGCTCTGCAGCTTCAAGGAGCACATATACCGCCCCTGCCGAGAGTATCAGCCACAGAACAGACACATTGAAATAGACGGTAAAGCTCTGCACTATCAGCATACGGCTGTCGGAGAGCTGCCAGAAAATAAAGCAAAGTGCCGTCAGAAGAAGCTTTGCAGAAGCGTAGGGAATAAGCTTTCTGAGGCTTGCTTTCCTGAAACCGAAAGCAATAAGCACCGAGCCTGCCATAAACAGAAGCTTTATCAGAAGCAAAAGCACAGACTCAGCCCTGCTGTCGGCATCTATCGCTATCAGCAGTGCCGAGCAGGAGCCGAAGGCCGCCCCTGCAAAGCTTCGGAGGGGTCTGAGCTTTGTGTGAGTTATGCTTGCCGAGGCCTCTAAGCAGATAAGACAGACTGCGGCATTAGTTATGAGCAGAACATCGAGATAGACCTTCATTTTCACCGCCTCCGAGTATTATTTTACAGCATGGGTACTGAAATTTATGTCGGTTGGGGGTGCGGTATAGCCCGTATGCTGTTAAGATGTGCGAATTTTCTGTAAAACATTTAAAAAGCCTTGAAATCAGCGGAGCGATGTGCTATAATAAAGTGTAATACTGTTTCGGAGATGATACTATTGTTAGAAATATTTGCTGAGGAAAGCGGCAAGCTGCAAAATGTTTATGCACCGCTCCCCCTCGGGGTTCATATCGGGTTCTGTCTGATAGCTACAGCACTGTACATTGTGCTGTTTCAGAGAAGAAAAACCTACAACTATCTGTGCCTGCTGGCAGCGGTCGATCTGACGCTCATTCCGCAGTTTGCGACACAGTCGGCTGTTATAGGAACACTCTTCTTTGTGGAGATAGCTCTGCTTGCGGCATCGTGCGTGTTCTCATATAAGGCATCAAAAGCGAAAAAGCTTGCGGCTGCAAACAAAAGCCACGAGCCTGCAGAGGAGCCCTCCGACGATGCAGAAGAGGACGCTCCCGAAAAGGCAGAGGAGAAAGACTCTGAGCCCTCTGATGAGGACAGCGGTGAAGACGAATGAAGGTAGTTATCCTTGATTCGGAAACCGTTTCACGAAACGATGTTTCTCTTGACGGCATAAAGCAGCTTGGTGAATGTGTGGTGTTCGGCTATACTCCGAATGAAAGTGCCGCAGGAAAGATAGGCGATGCAGATGCAGTCATCTGCAATAAGGTGCTTATTACGGAAGAGGTGTTTCAGTCCTGTCCGAAGCTTAAATATGTGGGGCTTTTTGCAACAGGCTACAATAACGTTGACTTGGAGGCGGCAAGCCGTCACGGAGCTGTTGTCTGCAACGTGCCTGCGTATTCGACCTCGGCGGTGGCACAGCACACCTTTGCGATGATACTGAGCTTTTATAACAAGATACGGGAGTATGCCGATGCAGTTGATAACGGCGAGTGGATAGACTATAAGCTCTTTTCCTACTTCGGGATACCGACCCATGAGCTTGCAGGAAAAACCTTCGGCATTGTGGGCTATGGCAGCATAGGCAAAAAGGTGGCTGCAATAGGCAAAGCCTTTGACATGGAGATTATAACCTATACACGCACACCCTCAAAGGTCACGGACTGTGAATGTGTCAGCCTTGATGAGCTTTTGAAACGCTCCGATATAGTGAGCCTGCATTGTCCTCTTACAAAAGAGAACACTAAGATGATAAATGCTGAAACGCTTGCCCTTATGAAGCCGACAGCTCTGCTTGTGAATACTGCAAGGGGAGGTCTGGTCGATGAGGCTGCTCTGGCAGAGACGCTCAACAGCGGCAGGATAGCCGGCGCCTGCATAGATGCGCTCACCTTTGAGCCGATGAGAGCGGACTGCCCTCTGTATAAGGCTGAAAACTGCATGATAACTCCTCATGTGGCATGGGCACCGAAGGAAACGAGAGAAAGGCTTCTTGAAAAAGTGGCGGAGAACCTCGCAGCGTGGGTAAACGGCAGCCCGATAAATGTCGTAAACAGGTAAGGAAGTATAGTTATGTCAGATATGAGCAAAAAGAAGAGAATAGTAGTAAAGGTAGGCACATCTACCCTGACACACGGTACGGGAAGGCTCAACATAAGAAGAGTTGAGATACTGGTAAAGACCTTAGCAGACTTACAGAATGCAGGTCACGAGATAATTCTTGTGTCAAGCGGTGCGATAGGTCTCGGAATGGCGAAGCTCGGGCTTATGAACAAGCCCAAGGATACACCTACAAAGCAGGCCTGTGCATCTATCGGTCAGTGTGAGCTTATGTACCTCTATGATGATCTGTTCTCAAATTACGGAATAAATGTAGCGCAGATGCTGCTTACAAAGTACATTCTGCTGGAGGGCAGAAAGGAAAACGTTGAGAACGCTCTCGCAAGGATAATACAGCTCGGAGCTATCCCGATAGTCAATGAGAATGACACGGTGGCTATTGATGAGCTGGAGCTTGAAATGGGCGAGAATGACTCGCTGGCAGCGAATGTTGCGGTGCTTGCAAAGGCTGATCTGCTTATCATAATGTCAGATATTGAGGGGCTCTTCGACAAAGACCCTCACAAGTACGATGATGCTGAGCTTATCCCTGTGGTGCAGAGCATTACCGATGAGATAAGAGCCCTTGCAGGAGGTGCAGGCTCAAAGCTCGGAACAGGCGGAATGGCTACGAAGATCAAGGCCGCCGAGATCGCAAGACAGGGCGGTATAGACCTTATAATCATGAACGGACGTGACCCCAGAAGGCTCTACAAAATTTTTGAGAACAAGCCTGTGGGAACGCTCTTCAAGGCTAACGGAGAGGAGAACTGATATGAGTTACTTTGACGTGCTCGGAGAGAGAGCAAAAAACTGCAAGAACGAGCTTGCCTTTGCGTCTACTCAGCAGAAAAATGATGCTCTGCTGGAGATAGCGCATATCCTCAGAAACAGGCAGGACGATATTTTAGCCGCCAATGCCGAGGACATTGCAAGAGCCAAGGCAAACGGCATGAGAGAATCAATGATCGACAGGCTGACCCTTACCCCTGCAAGAATTGAGGGCATGGCAGTTTCCTGCGAGGAGCTTGTAGGGCTCGCAGACCCGATAGGCGAGGTCATTGAGGGATCGACAAGGCCTAACGGAATGAAGATCGAAAAGGTCAGAGTGCCTATGGGCGTTATCGGCATAATCTACGAGGCAAGGCCGAACGTCACGGTTGACGGCGCTATCCTCAGCCTTAAAGCAGGCAGCGCAGTTATCCTCAGAGGAGGAAAAGAGGCTATAAGCTCAAACAAGATGCTCGCTGACCTTATGAGAAAGGCTGTTTCGCTTTCGGGCTTCAGCCCTGATATAATCCAGCTCGTAGAGAACATCGACCGTTCTATTGTTATGGATATGATGAGATCGAATGAGTTCTTAGATCTGCTTATCCCGAGGGGCGGAGCTCAGCTTATAAAGGCAGTGGTAGAAAATGCTACAGTACCCGTTATCGAGACGGGAACGGGCAACTGCCACGTTTATGTTGACCAGAGCGCTGACCTTAATATGGCGGTGGATATAGTTGACAACGGAAAGACATCAAGGCCGTCGGTATGCAATGCTGTTGAGACCTGTCTTGTACACGCATCTGTTGCGGAAAGGTTCCTCCCGAAGCTCAAAGCAAGACTTGACAAGCACAATGTTGAGATCAGAGGCTGTGAGCTTACAAGGCACTTCCTGAAGGGCGAGTGCAAGCTTGCAGACGAAGACGATTACGCAAGAGAGTTCCTTGACTATATCATAGCTATCAGGGTGGTTGACGATATGTCGATAGCACTTGACCACATAGCCAAGTACTCAACAGGGCATTCCGAGTGCATAGTTACCGAGAGCGTGTTTGCGGCAGAGGAGTTCAAGAAGAGAGTTGACTCTGCGGCTGTGTATGTAAACTGCTCTACCAGATTTACCGACGGCGGAATGTTCGGTCTCGGCGCCGAGATTGGCATTTCAACTCAGAAGCTCCACGCAAGAGGTCCTATGGGACTGCGTGAGATGACAACAACAAAGTTCCTTATCACAGGCAACGGACAGATAAGGGAATAGGAAATAGGTAATAGGGAACAGGTATGGTATCGCCTGCGGCGATGATTTTTAATGGGGCTTCGCCCCATGCCCCGTACTTTCCTTTGATATTTGTAAGTTTAATCTGAAACTAAAATAAAGGAGTTTATCAAATGAAAAATTCTGAAAAGACAATGGAAAAAATAGTTGCTCTTTGCAAGGGCAGAGGCTTCGTTTACCCGGGCAGCGAGATCTATGGCGGTCTTGCAAATACATGGGATTACGGTCCTCTCGGAGTTGAGCTCAAAACCAACATCAAATCCGCATGGAGAAAGAAGTTCATTCAGGAGAACAAGTACAATGTTGGCCTTGACTCTGCTATCCTTATGAACCCGCAGACATGGGTTGCTTCGGGTCATATCGGCGGCTTCTCTGACCCTCTTATGGACTGCAAGGAGTGTAAAACACGCCACAGAGCAGATAACCTCATCGAGGACTTTGACGGCACTAATGTTGCAGGCTGGTCAAACGAGCAGATGATGGATTATATCAAGGAGAAGAATATCCCCTGCCCCAACTGCGGAAAGCACAACTTCACCGACATCAGACAGTTCAACCTCATGTTCAAGACCTTCCAGGGCATAACCGAGGACACCAAGAGTGAGCTCTACCTCAGACCTGAGACTGCACAGGGTATCTTCGTAAACTTTGCAAATATTCAGAGAACAAGCCGTAAGAAGGTTCCTTTCGGTGTTGCACAGGTGGGTAAGTCCTTCAGAAATGAGATCACTCCCGGAAACTTCATCTTCCGTGTCCGTGAGTTCGAGCAGATGGAGCTTGAATTCTTTTGCAAGCCCGGTACTGACCTTGAGTGGTTCGACTACTGGAGAAGCTTCTGCCGTGACTTCCTGCTCAGCCTGAACATCAAGGAAGAAAACCTCAGACTGCGTGACCACTCCAAGGAGGAGCTCTCCTTCTATTCCAAGGCAACAACTGACTTTGAGTATCTGTTCCCGTTCGGCTGGGGCGAGCTCTGGGGCATCGCAGACAGAACTGACTACGACCTCACACAGCATATCAAAACCTCGGGCAAGACGCTTGACTACTTTGACCCCGAGACCAATGAGAGATATGTTCCTTACGTTATAGAGCCCTCTCTCGGCGTTGAAAGACTGTTCCTGACCGTTATCACCGAGGCTTATGACGAGGAGAACATCGGCACAGAGGAAAAGCCCGATATGCGTACTGTTATGCATTTCCACCCTGCACTTGCACCTGTAAAGGCAGCTGTGCTCCCTCTCTCGAAGAAGCTCAAAGAGCCTGCTGAGAAAATATTCGAGAAGCTCTCAAAGAAGTTCGCAGTTGACTATGATGATGCAGGCAACATCGGTAAGAGATACCGCCGTCAGGACGAGATAGGCACACCTATCTGCGTGACCTACGATTTTGACTCCGAGACAGACGGCTGTGTAACAGTCCGTGACAGAGACACTATGGAACAGGAGCGTATCAAAATCGAGGAGCTTGAGGCTTACATCGCCAAGAAGATAGAGTTCTGATCTTAACCATAATAAACACTCAGAATCCCACATCACAGATGTGGGATTTTTCGGAGTATGCACTTTACAAATTCTGAGAAATATGATATAATAACGTTTATATTGTGATTTTACGGAACAGGAGTTATGTGAATGGATAAGATCAATGAAATTATCAGTAATATCGATGACGCAGTCTGGGGACTGCCCCTTATTATACTGATAATTGTCTGCGGTGTGTTTCTTTCACTGAGGGTGGGCTTTGTTCAGGTGAGAAAGCTCGGCAAGGCACTGAAATACATGGTCAAGGACGAGGAGAGCGAGCACGGCGAGGTTTCAAGCTTTGCGGCTCTTTGCACAGCGCTTTCCGCAACCGTCGGAACGGGAAACATCGTGGGCGTGGCAACCGCCCTCACAACAGGCGGCCCCGGAGCACTCTTCTGGATGGAGATAGCTGCCTTCTTCGGAATGGCTACCAAGTACGCCGAGGGTCTGCTCGCAGTAAAGTACAGAACAACCTCAAAGGACGGAAGTATTCTGGGCGGCCCTTTTTACTACATAGAAAACGGTCTCGGCAAAAAGTGGAAGCCCCTTTCAAAGGCTTTCGCCCTTTTCGGAGTGCTTGCAGGCCTTATGGGAATAGGAACTGTCACACAGATAAACGGAATAACCTCAGCGGTGAACAACTTCTTCGATCCGAAGTCTGAATATGCTGTCAGCCTTTTCGGGAATAAGGTAACTATCGCAACTATCGCAGCAGGCTTTGCAGTGACTGTTCTTGCAGCACTTATCATCATAGGCGGTATCAAGGCTATATCCTCGGTATCGCAGATAATAGTACCTGCAATGATAGTTCTCTACATCGGAAGCTGTCTTCTTATAATATTTACGAACATCACTCAGGTGCCCTCTGCTGTGGCAACCGTTATCAAGAGCGCCTTCGGTCTTAAACCTATTGCAGGCGGTGCCGCAGGCTTCTCGGTGATGCTCATATCTATGAGATCGGGCGTTGCAAGGGGTATCTTCTCGAACGAGGCAGGTCTCGGCTCAGCACCTATCGCAGCTGCTGCCGCAAGAACCAAAGAGCCTGTAAGGCAGGGTCTTGTTACGATGACAGGAACCTTCATTGACACTATCCTCGTATGTACAATGACAGGCCTTTCGATAGTTATGGCAGGCAGCTATAACAAGGGTCTTGAGGGTGTAGCCGTTACTACCGATGCATTCAAAAACGGACTTCCTTTCCCCGGGAAGGTTTCGGCGTTCATTCTTATGATCTGCCTTGCGGTGTTCGCATTTACAACTATCCTCGGCTGGAACTACTATTCCGAACGCTGCCTTTCCTATCTTATAGGCGGCTCAAACAAGACCGTTTCACGCATTTTCAGGATAGTTTACATCGCAGCCGTGTTCATAGGCCCATATATGACAGTTCAGGCAGTATGGAACATAGCCGATATCTTCAACGGCCTTATGGCTATCCCGAATGTAATATCGCTGCTGCTTCTGTCGGGAGTTGTCGCCAAGGAAACAAAGGATTATCTTAATCGGCTAAAAAAAGGCGAGGTCCAGTAAACCTGAATTATGTAACAAGAAAAAGGCTCCGAAAATTCGGAGCCTTCAGTCTGTCGATAAACTAAAAAACAGTGCAGAATCAGCCCTCGGCGTGTTCCTCGGCTTCGCTCGCAGGGAAAACCCTGTTTTTTTCACGCCGAAATGTGCTTTGCTTCTTTTTAAGAGCAGCCGCAAAGCAAATTAGTGCGGATTTATAAGTTTTG
>ONLC01000087.1 GCA_900318545.1 uncultured Eubacteriales bacterium | reverse complement strand
ATAGCATCTTCTTCAAAGTCGCTGCCACGGTATTTGATTGGAAATCCATACTCCATCAGCTTGGAAAGGTTGCGCCGGACCGTTTTTCGATCAACTTTCATTCCGTATTCAGATTCCATCAGGTTTTGTATCTGCTGCTGTGAAAGCCTGTGGTCTTCGTCGGTGTGCTTCCTCAGGATATTCAGAATATCGAGTATTATCATTTTCTTGGGTTGCATATCGGTCATGATTATCCACCTCATATGTAGGAATAGTAACCTTCGGATAGGTTAATGACTCTTTATAGTTAAGTTTACAGTATATCAGACTAAAAATCAAGAATCAATTTTATTACAATTATGCTACTTTTATTGAAACCAAGAGTAGCATCGCCTTTTTACGCAGTTTATGACGGATGTGTGCTTACAGTCCATAATCCATGCGAATCGATTCTGATGCTGAAAAATGAATTTAAAAAGAAAATTTGACTAAGGCATTTTGCCTTAGTCAAATATATATATTATATCGGTCTGTTTGGCAATTCTTCCTTAATGGAGGTTCATCCCTTTTACCCCACTGGGGCTGTCGCCCCAGACCCCTTTTAAAAGAACTTTTGCAACAAGCAGAAGGCAGGGTGTTTCCTGCCTTGTTTTTTTGCTATAAAACAGGGTGTTTAGTTTATTGAAAGAGAGAAAATCACAGTAATTCTGAACGATGTGTTAAAACCTATTGACAAGGTAGGAAATAAGTGCTATAATATCAATAATTCATATTAGTCAGATAGGAGATATCAAAATTACACGCAGATAGGAGAATCACTATGTCGGAATTACTAAAGATTGAAGGGCTGTCGGCAGCGGCAGGGGAGAAGGAGCTTTTGCACTCGGTATCGCTGAGTGTGGGCGAGGGCGAGACCCATGTGCTCATGGGGCCTAACGGAGCAGGAAAATCAACACTTGGAAGCACCCTTATGGGCAGCCCCGAATATACAGTTACAGGCGGAAAAATCATATTTGACGGAGAGGACATTACTGAGGAGTCTGCCGATAAAAGGGCTAAAATGGGAATATTTCTCTCATTTCAGAACCCTGTCGAGATACCGGGTATCACCCTTTCGGAGTTTTTGAGAAATGCTCTTGAGCAGGTAACAGGAAAGAGGATAAAGCTCTGGGATTTTAAGAAAAAGCTAAAGGCAGCTATGGAACTTCTTGAGATGGACACGGCTTATGCGGACAGAGACCTGAATGTGGGATTCTCAGGCGGTGAGAAGAAAAAGGCTGAGATATTGCAGCTCCTTATCCTCTCGCCAAGACTGGCGATCCTTGATGAGACTGATTCGGGTCTTGATGTTGACGCTGTAAAGACCGTTTCCAAGGGAATTGAGGAGTACAAAAAGCAGACGGGCGGAACGCTTATCGTTATCACTCACAATACAAAGATACTGGAGTCTCTGTCGGTAGACAGAACGCATATTTTAGCCTCGGGAAGCATAGCCGCAGAGGGTGGAGCAGAGCTTGTTGATGAGGTCATCACAAACGGATTTGAAAAATATATCGGGAAGTGACAGAATGAAGGATAAAACACAGGTAGCGGACATTGACCGCTCGCTTTATGATTTCAGGTTTGAGGAAGACGAAAGCGAGTACCTCGCAAGCGGTATCACGCCCGAGATAATTAAGGAGATCTCGGACGAAAAGAACGATACCGACTGGATGAGGGAGTTCCGCTTAAAGTCTTTGGAGATATATAACAGAACACCAATGGTGGAGTGGGGACCTTCTATCGAGGGGCTTGATGTAGACAACATCGTGACATATATCCGCCAGAAATCGAGAATGAACACCGACTGGGAAGACGTTCCCGATGACATTAAGGACACCTTTGAGCGTCTTGGTATACCGCAGGCGGAGAGAGAATCTCTTGCAGGTGTGGGTGCTCAGTACGATTCTGAGCTTGTGTACCATAATGTCAGGAAAGAGGTAGCCGAGTCGGGAGTGGTTTATACCGATCTTGAAAGCGCTATGCACGATGAGAAGTACGCGGAGCTCATAAAAAAGCACTTTATGAAGCTTGTTCCTCCGACTGATCATAAGTTTGCGGCTCTGCACGGGGCTGTATGGTCGGGCGGAAGCTTTGTATATGTTCCGAAGGGTGTACATCTTGACATTCCCCTGCAATCATATTTCAGACTGAACGCCAAGGGTGCAGGTCAGTTTGAGCACACGTTGATAATCCTTGAGGAGGACAGCTATCTGCACTTTATTGAGGGCTGTTCCGCACCTAAGTACTATGAAGCAGGGCTGCACGCAGGCTGTGTTGAGCTTTATGTGGGAAAGGGCGCACAGCTGAGATACTCGACTATTGAGAACTGGTCAAAGAATATGTATAACCTGAACACAAAAAGAGCCCTCGTTGAGGAGGGCGGAAAAATAGAGTGGGTGTCGGGAAGCTTCGGCTCGCACGTTTCTTATCTGTACCCTATGAGCATACTAAACGGCAGGGGCGCCCGTGCCGAGTTTACGGGCATAACCTTTGCAGGCGAGGGTCAGAACCTTGACACAGGTGCAAAGATAGTTCACAATGCGCCCGAGACCTCATCGTATATGAATACGAAGTCCATCTCAAAAAGCGGTGGAATAAGCACGTTCAGAAGTGCAGTTGTTGTGAACGAAAAGGCGGTGGGGAGCAAGTCCTCGGTAAGCTGTGAGTCGCTTATGCTTGACCGTATCTCACGCTCGGACACTATCCCCGTTATGGACATAAAGACCGACAAGGCAGATATAGGTCATGAAGCAAAGATAGGCCGTATCAGCGATGAAGCGGTGTTCTACCTTATGTCTAGGGGACTGAGCGAGGAGGACGCAAAGGCAATGATAGTCCGAGGCTTTGCAGATAACGTATCGAAGGAGCTTCCGCTTGAATATGCCGTAGAGATGAATAACCTCATAGGACTTGAAATGAAAGGGAGCATAGGGTAATGACTGAGAAAAGAATACTGAATACGCTTCCTGCCCCGACCTTCGGGTGGCTGGGGGTGAACTCGCTTGAACGTGAGGTGCTTGTTCCCGAGAGAGCAGAGTCTCTTGAAAGCAAGGGTGCAGAGCCCCTCAGGATAGAGGTTACAGACAGCAGGCTTTATGAGATTAATACGCAGGCGGAGCAGTTTATCATCATGTTTATGAGCGGTGATAATAAAAAGACCGTATCTGTAAAAATACACGGGGCTGAGGGCACTCGCACAAAGCTTGTGCAGGTGTTTGAAAAGGGAGCTCAGACCGTGTCGGGCGTTTCGGCTGAGCTTGCAGACCGTGCCGAGCTGGAGCTTGTACAGCTGTACCTCGGAGGGGCAGACACAGCCTCGGAGATAAAGGCGGAGCTTTCGGGATATTCGGCTAAGCTGACAGCCGATATAGGCTATCTTCTTGATAACGAGGATAAGCTTGATATAAACCTGATCGCCGACCACTACGGCAGAAAGACTCTTTCGGAGATAAAAGTCAGGGGGGTTATGGACGGTTCTTCTCAGAAGACCTTCAAGGGAACGATAGACTTCAAAAACGGAGCAATCGGTGCAAAGGGTTCGGAGAATGAAGAGGTGCTCCTTATGAACGAGAGCGTCAGAAACAGAACGGTTCCGCTTATCCTCTGCGCTGAGGAGGATGTAGAGGGCAGTCACGGAGCATCTATAGGGCGGATAAATGAGGAGCATATCTTTTATATGCAGTCGAGAGGTATCAGCGAGGAGAAGATATACGAGCTTATGGCGAAAGCCAAAACAGAGCAGATAATCAAGTGCATCGGTGACAGCGAAACCGCAGAGCGTATTAACAGGGCACTCGGAAGAGGTGATGAGGACAATGAATAGTCAGGATATAAAGAAGGATTTTCCTGTGTTTTCGGCATATCCCGAGCTTGTATACCTCGACAGTGCGGCAACAACGCAAAAGCCTGAGAGAGTTCTCAGTGCGGCAGAGCATTACTACCGTGAGGAGAACGCAAACCCTCTGAGGGGGCTTTACGATCTGAGCGTTAAGGCAACTGATGCCTATGAAAACGCAAGAGAGACCGTCAGAAAGTTTATCGGGGCACAGAGCACAAAGGAGATAGTGTTCACTCGAAATGCTACCGAGAGCCTGAACCTTATCGCCTATAGCTGGGGCAGAGCTAACATCTGTGCTTATGACGAGATACTGATAGGCATTTCCGAGCACCACAGCGATTTGCTTCCGTGGCAGATACTTGCAAGGGAAAAGGGTGCAAGACTCAGATTTCTTGAATGCGAAAAGGACGGAAGCTACACATCTGAGAGTCTGAAAAATGCCCTCACCCCGAGGACTAAGATTTTTGCGATAGCACAGGTCTCGAATGTTTTCGGACAGGTAAACCCGATAAAGGAGTTTGCTGAGGTCTGTCACCGAAACGGTACTCTGATAGTTTGTGACGGTGCTCAGAGTGTGCCTCACCTGCCTGTGAATGTACAGGAGCTTGATGTGGACTTTCTTGCATTTTCGGGGCATAAAATGCTCGCACCTATGGGAATAGGCGTGCTTTATGCAAAGAGAGAGCTTTTAGAAGAGATGCCGCCGTTTCTTTCGGGCGGTGAAATGATAGAGTACGTTACCCGTGAGAGTGCCACTTTTGCGGAGCTCCCTCACAGGTTTGAGGCAGGCACAGTAAACGTGGGCGGTGCTGTCGGGCTTGCAGAGGCGATAAGGTACATAAGTGAGATCGGCTTTGATACCATTCAGAAGCGTGAGGACGAGCTGACTGCCCTCGCATTTGAGAGAATGAAGGCTATCCCCGAGGTGCATATCATCGGAGCTGACAAGGCCGAGGGTCACCACGGAATAATCACCTTTACGGTCGAGGGCGTTCACCCTCACGATATTGCGGCAGTTTTCGACAGCGAGAGCATCGCAATAAGGGCAGGACACCACTGTGCTCAGCCGCTGCACGAGTTTTTAGGTGCACAGTCAACAGCGAGAATGAGCCTTGCATTTTACAATGACGAAAGCGATATAGAGCGTTTTACTGACGTTCTTTCTACCATAAGGAGGAAAATGGGCTATGGCGGATAATTTCTACGGTGAGGTGCTGACCGACCATAATCTGCACCCTCTTCACAAGCACGGGCTGTCCTGTGCGACCTGCTCTCACAGGGGGATAAATCCCAGCTGCGGCGATGATATCACTCTGGAGCTGGATATAAGGGACGGAGTTATCAAGGGCGGCTCGTTCACAGGGAGCGGCTGTGCAGTGTCGCAGGCCTCGGCGGATATAATGCTTGAGCTTATCATCGGCAAGACGGTCGAGGAAGCGAAGCATTATCAGGAGCTTTTCATGAAAATGATAGGCGGAGAAATAAATGATGACGAGCTTGAAGAGCTGGAAGAGGCAGGGGCACTTCAAAGCGTGGCAAAAATGCCTGCAAGAGTTAAGTGCGCAGTCCTCAGCTGGAGAACCCTCGACGCCATGCTGTAAACGGCATCGACAGTCTGAGCACTTGTGCCACGGTACAGGTGCCTTTTCTGTGATCTGAAATCCGATAAAATGAAGCAGCACCCATCATTAAGATGAGTGCTGCTTCTATATAACAAACACAAAATTATGAGATGTTTGCTTGATTTATGAAAGCTATCAGCCCTCGAGCCACCAGCCGTTTTCAAGTGCTGTTGTGTAGCCGTAGCCGCTCTCGCCGGGGTGTTTGCCGTATGCGTTTACTTCATCGTTGGCAGAAGCCTCGTTCATGTTGTAGCAGTAACCACTTTCGCCGGGGTGCTTGCCCATTTCATTTACGTAGCCGTAGCCGCACTCGCCGGGGTGCTTGCCCATCTCGTTTACGGTCTCGTCTGCTGCTTCGTTGTCATAGTAGCAGTAGCCGCTCTCACCGGGGTGCTTGCCGTACTCGTTTGCTGTCTCGTCAGCAGCGGCAGCCTCGTTCTCGTAGTAGCAGTAACCGCTCTCACCCGGATGCTTGACGTTGTTTATCTGCTCGTTGAGCTTTTCCTTTGCCTCAGCGGTGATCTCGCTGAGCTTATTTGCTGCGGGGTTTGTCTTTGTTGATATCTTGAGTGCGCCCGTGCCTCTTCTTGCAATTGACCTCTTCTTAGCGGAGTCGTTCTTTGCTGTATTGTCAATGCCCTTATCGGTCTCGTTCATTGCCTTTACCTGAGCTGCGTTCTTTACAGCTCCCATATCTGTTTCTGCTGCTGCAACGGTCTGAGTTCTTACCTTGGCATCGATCTTATTAGAGTCGAACGATGCTGCGCAGAAGGCTGCTGTTGTTACTGTCATTACTGCTGCGAATGCTGCAGCTGCGATCTTTACTGTTTTCTTTCCATTCTTTACGTTTTTCATAGTGATTACTCCCTTTTCTTTGATTTGTTTTTTTCAGGTTTCCCTTGGTGTGATTACATAATACCACCGTTTGCCCCGAAATACAATATTCAATATCGGGCGCAGATGTAGTAATTACTACATCTGCTTTACAGGCTGTAGTATAATTAACAGCAGGGGCTGTAATTGTAGTGTTATTCTTCTCTGAGAGCCGCTTATTGTACACTTTTATTGAAACAGCTGTCCATTATTTGTTATTTATCCCGATTTTTAGTTTACATAAAAGAATAATAACACATTTTCTTGACAGCTTTATTTATTGGTGCTATAATAAAGAATAAACAAATTATAAATTCTACAAAAAAGGGGTTGACAAAGCTATGCTGAATCTGTATAATCAGACAGACAGACAGACAGACAGACAGACAGCTAGCATAACTCTGCCCTTTTTTCAATACGTTGATACAGCATACTCTGTGGGATAAGTCCCGTGGGGTGTGCTTTTATTTTGTATATAATACAGGAGGTATTGATATGACTATCAGAAACTCGTGGAAGCGTGTAATTGCTGCTTCGCTGGCTATGCTTGTTGTGGCAGGTGCAGGTGCTGCTAATGTAAGCTTTGATAAGCTGTTTGGTAATAATGCTATTGTTGCAAGTGCCGGAACATTTCAGGATTTTTCACCGGAAACTATTTCCGCTACACTTTATGACGACGGAAGTGTTCAGACGGTCACAATAAAATATGATTTCCCATTTGAGCTTAGTTTGTATCAAAGTGATTTTGTTGTCGGTTCAAATGCAATCTATCCTGAAAATGGCAAAACCTATGCCCAGACATTCAGAGGCAATAATGGACTATGCCATTTATCCAACGAAGATAAAGAAAAGTGCAAAAGCATTGCCGGATCTCTTGAGGTAACAGGCTTGGAATATGTTTCAGGCGGAGATGATTTCGCATATAACGTTACAAAAGGAAACATTCGCACCTATACATTCCCCAAAGGCTACTTAAATCCGAACGAAGACAAAACGGTATTTGTTTATCTTTGGACACTTGAAAGCCAAGGGTATTATTATCCTGATGCTATTATAGCAAATGTACAGTCCATTGATGATGCATTGTATTTCAATGATGGTGATGACACCGATATCTCCCATTCAAGGAAGCTCAACTTCTGGACACAAGAATCAACACCCAGTGAAAATGTTAAAGCAGGAGTTTCCGGAACACCGCTTCTGGATAGTGAACCCATAGCAAAGTACGGTGAAGTAGAATATAGTCTGAATAATACTGATTGGCAGTCTGATATTCCGGTAAGCACAGATGAAATGACACCGGGAGAATACACTGTTTACTATAGAGTAAATGCCGGTACAGACTATAACGGATTGCTCTCAAATACTGTAGTTACAGTCAACAAGCCTGACCCTGTATTCGCAGTTGATGTTATTCCTTCACAGACCTACACAGGCGAGCCTTTAGAGCTTGTTGAGTCGGCAGACGCTGAAGGCGGAGAGATATACTATGCACTCGGTGACGAGAACGGAGCACTCGAGCCGTACACAACACTCCTCCCGACAGCTACCGAGGTTGGTGAGTACTATGTATGGTACAAGGTAGTCGGTGACGAAAACCACAATGACAGCAAAGAGTTCTCTGCAA
>ONLC01000189.1 GCA_900318545.1 uncultured Eubacteriales bacterium | reverse complement strand
AAGAGTTCGCCAAGCCGGACGATAGCGGCTTGCGGGTTTTTAGGGCAGAGCCCTAAACAGAGCACGAGACAGAGTCTCGTTCGGAGCGAAGCTCCGACAGGGCGTGCAGAAAAAGAATGGACGTGAAACAAAAGAGGAGTACGAACGGACGGAGGGGGCGAGCTCCGAAACCTGCACGCCCTCTGACGAAACAGAGAGCGAAGCGAACGCTTTTCGTCAGTCGGAAGTGTGGAGCACTTCCGACGACCACTCATATAAAGAAACACTAAAGAAACTAAGAAGGGAAGTAAAATAAATGAAAAAAGCAATGACACTATCCTACGAGATCGAGGGCAAGCTTTATCTGAACATCACAAATAAGTGCCCGTGCAACTGTACGTTCTGTATCAGGAATAACGGTGATACCGCTTACGGCTCAGATCCGCTGTGGCTTGAGCACCAGCCCTCTGCTGATGAGGTAATAGAGAACCTCAAGGAGAGAGACCTTGACAGCTATAAGGAGATAATCTTCTGCGGCTACGGCGAGCCTACCTGCGAGCTGGAAATAATGAAAACAGTCGCTGAGTTTATCCGTTCAGTCAGCAAAACCCCGATAAGAGTGAACACAAACGGCCTCGGCAGTGTCTATAATAAGCGTGATATTGCTCCCGACTTCAAGGGACTTATAGATACTGTGTCTATCAGCCTTAATGCTTCGGACGCCGAGGCTTACGATAAGATAACAAGACCCTCCTTCAAGAACGTGAACAGCTTTGAGGAGATGCTCTCATTTGCTAAAGAGGTATCTCAGTATGTTCCCGATACTATGCTCACAGTGGTTGACATAATCGGTGAGGAGGAGATTAAAAAGTCTCAGGCTATTGCCGATAAGCTCGGCATTAAGCTCAGAGTAAGAGAGTATATCGACGAGGAGTGATCAAAATGTCAGAGTGGGAGAAAAATCTTCTGGATATTGCCCCATACGTTGCAGGCGAACAGCCCGATAACGATAAGATAATCAAGCTGAATGCCAATGAGAACCCCTATCCGCCATCACCTGCGGCTGAAAAGGCTCTGCGTGAGCTTAAAGTAGGAGAGCTCAACAAGTACCCCGATGCTAACGCTATGCCCCTTATGGAAATACTTGCGAAAATGCACGGTCTTACGCCTGCTAATGTGTTTATCGGAAACGGCTCTGACGATGTGCTGGCACTGTCCTTCAGGGCGTTTTTCAATTCAAAAAAGCCCATACTTTACCCCGATATAACCTATTCGTTCTATCCTGTATGGTGCGACCTGCTGAAAATTCCCTATAAACTCTGCCCTGTTGATGAGAACTTCCGCATAAATTCCGAGGACTATTATCCCGAAAACGGCGGAGTTGTCATCGCAAACCCGAATGCTCCCACAAGCATTACCGAGGGTAAAGACTTTATCGTGGATATTCTCGAGCACAACAAGGACTGCGTCGTGATAATCGACGAAGCCTATGTCGATTTCGGAACATATTCCGCAGTTGAGCTTGTAAGCAAGTATGAAAATCTGCTTGTTACGCAGACGTTCTCAAAGTCACGCTCCCTAGCAGGAATGAGAATAGGTATGGCATTCGGAAGCGAGAAGCTTATCTCCTGCCTCAGAGCTGTAAAGGATTCGTATAACTCCTATCCGCTTGATACGGCTGCCCTGACTGCTGCCTGTGCAAGTGCCGAGGACGAGGTCTACTTCCGCCATACAGTTCTCAAGGTTATGCAGACCCGTGACGAAACTGCCCAGACTCTCAGAGGGCTTGGCTTTAAGGTTATGGACAGTGCAACGAACTTCCTCTTTGCAACGCACCCCGACTATACTGCCGAGGAGATATTCATGTATCTGAGGGAAAACGGTGTGTTTGTAAGGTATTTCAAAAAGCCGAGGATAGATAACTATCTAAGGATAACCGTCGGCACAGACGAGCAGATGAAACGCCTCTGCGAGCTGCTTACCAAGCTCATCACAGGCTGAAAGGACGATAAATATGAAGCTTCTTATTAAAAAACTGAACGAAAATGCAGTTATACCTCAAAGACAGACCCCATACAGTGCAGGCTATGACCTCTGTGCCTGCATAGAAGACGGCAAGAGCGTAACTATCAAGGCAGGCACTACAGAAAAGATACACACAGGCCTCTCGGCTGAGCTTGACGGAGCTAAAGACGTAGTCCTCCTGATATATGCAAGAAGCTCTCTTGCAGCAAAGTTTGGTATAGCTCCCGCAAACTGCGTGGGTGTTGTTGACTGGGACTACAGGGGAGAGCTTATAGTAGCCCTACACAACTCATCAAATGAGGACTTTACCGTTAATCACGGCGACAGGATAGCTCAGCTTGTTATCTCGCCTATCTTCACTCCCGAAGTGGAGGAGGTAACTGAGCTCTCAGACACTGTGCGTGGTGAGGGCGGCTTCGGCTCAACAGGTAAGTAATAGCAACGGGGGAAAGCTTTTTATAAAGGTTCTCCCCCGTATCGTTTTTGAAAGGACTATTTATGTTAATCTACAATGCTGAGTTACACACAATGACCGAAAGGGGCACATTCTTTGGCTGGATAGAGGTGCTTGACGGAAAGATCAAGTCTCTCGGTGAGGGCTATCCCTCTGCTGTCTCGGGCGGTGATATTGATGCGGGCGGATACGGTATCTACCCAGGGTTTATTGATGTACATACGCACCTCGGGCTGTTCGGAAGCGGTGTCGGCAAGGAGGGCGAAGACGTTAATGAAAGCTCTGAGAATATCACTCCCACGCTTAATGTGCTCGACGCTATAGACCCACTCGACTACTCATTTGAGCTTGCAAGGCGTGCAGGTGTGACAACTGTGCTGGTTTCTCCCGGCTCTGCTAATCCTGTCGCAGGTCTTATTTCTGCCATAAAAACCTCGGGAAAGTGCGTTGATGATATGCTTATAAGAACTGTCGGCATGAAGCTAGCCCTCGGGGAAAATCCTAAGCTTTCCGGCAAGGGTGCCGATACCAGAATGGGAACAGCAGCAGCTATCAGACAGGCACTTTCTGAAAATACCTCTCTTAAACCTGTGCTGGACAGAGAGCTGAAAGCACATTTTCACTGCCACAAGGCTAACGATATTTTCACAGCCCTGCGCATTTCAAAAGAGTTCGGGCTAGACCCTGTACTTATCCACTGCACTGACGGCTACCTGATAGCAAAGGAGCTCAAAAAACAGAACGTTCCCTGTGTGGTAGGGCCGATCATAAATGACCGCTGCAAGCCAGAGCTTGCAAACCTCGACCCGAAAAACGCAGGAGTGCTCTCGGAAGCAGGGCTTCCTGTAGCTATCTGCACCGACCACAGCGAGACCCCGATAGAGTATCTGCCCCTTACGGCAGCTATAGCCGTAAAGCACGGAATGGACAGGCAGAAGGCTCTTGAAGCTATAACCTGCACAGCCGCAGAAATAGCAGGCATATCTGACAGGGTAGGCTCTCTGAAAGAGGGGCTCGATGCCGACCTCTGCATTTTTGACGGTGATCCTCTTGAGCTTATGAGCAGAGCGGTGATCGTTATGATAAACGGTATAACTGTATAAATAATTGTAAGCTTTGTGCAAACTTATTGACAATGTTTGAAATATACGGTATAATATAACAAAAGCAAATGCATAGAAAGTAGGTTTTAATATGAAAAGAATTATATTTACATTTATTTTCTGCTCTATTCTGCTTACCTCCTGTGCTGAAAGCGGAGAAGATAAAAGCTCCTCCTCGGCTGAGCCGCAGACTCAGTCTGTTTCGCAGGCTGAAACTACAGTTACAAAAGACACTGAAACCGTGATTTCAAACGATCCGCAAAATGAGGAACAATCGCTTGCAGAAAACAGCAGCAATACCGATATCTACGAAGCCTATCTGAGGCTGACAGAGCTCTCGGCAGATAATGACGATATACTGGACATTATCTATGGTTATCCAATGGATAATAAAGTATATATCGCAGCCGAAATAGGCACACCGTATGAGAACATAACCAAGCTGATCGATGAAGCAGGTCTGGATATGGAGAACTCATACATACATTATAAAGAAGGAGAAAAAATAGATACTGATACTCAGTATGATAAATACAGCGAGGAAGAGCTTGCAGAAGCCTATGAGAAATATTTCTCGGGTACAGCTTACACGGAGCTTTGTAAAACCTATCCTCTGTATGAGATCGCAGTCAGAAACAAGCACAAGATCATAGAGGTCACAGCACAGCCAAGCTTTGATATTGAAAGCTTTTACAGCTATGCCGAAGATCACGGACTGAACAAGGATATGTTTGTTTTCTATCTGTGTCAGTATGAAACACACACAACGTAAAAAATATCCTGCCTTGACGTTTGATCGTCGGGCAGGATTTTTTTGCTTTGCTTAACAAAATCCTAATTTTTTGTTTGCATTATGCTGTTGACAAATTCGGTCGAATGGTTTATACTTATTAGAATAACAGCAAGTAGTTAAAACAGGAAAGAAATGAATGTGGGAGGTTATG
>ONLC01000036.1 GCA_900318545.1 uncultured Eubacteriales bacterium | reverse complement strand
AATGGGCAACACTTAAGTAGTATCTCCATCCCTGTTCTTTCTTAAGGATAAAAAACTTTTGGGTTTCTTCGTTATTTAGCATCTCCTGCCATATATTGTAATCGAGATATACTTTCATTTGAAATGCTCCTAACAAACACATAGGCGGCTATTTCTTCAACAACCTATTGATATGATTCAAAATCATCAGTTGATCCCCGTCATCAAGCTGCTTCATACCTTCAACCGCTTTCCGTATCAGTTCAGGATTTGAAATGCTGTCATCGAAGAACTCAGCAGGTGTGATGCCAAAGTAGTCGCAAATCGCAAAAAGCTCTGACAGCGGTGGAAGGGACTTTCCCGATGAAATATTATAAATATATCCACGGCTATGACCGAGATCATAGCTCATCTGGTACTCCGATACACCCTTTTGCAGCCGGAGCTGAGTTATCCTGTTTCTTACAAAATCGTCTGTCATAGCTTAATCACCTCTTATTACTATAATACAGCAAAAGAAATCAGCTATACTCAAAGGAAATATGTTGTTTTATCTTGAATAATCTTCTAATATATGTTATAATCAAGATATATTAGATTATTCTTGCGGTAGTATCATTAGCAATACGAACAACAACATTTTTAGGTGTAAGCTATGGACATATACACAGTCAGTTTCTTTGGGCATCGTGAAGTAGAAAGGGCGGCAGAGATCGAAAGCAAGCTGGACCAACTCTTGCATGATCTCATAACGCAAAAGGAGTATGTAGAGTTTCTGGTCGGTCGGGACGGAGAATTTGACCTGTTGGCAGCATCGGCAATTAGGCGAGCAACCAAGCAATCCGGCTACGGCAACACGTCGCTGAACCTTGTGCTGCCATATATGAAAGCCGAGTACCGTGACAACGAGCAGAGCTATCTGGATTACTATGATGAAGTTGAGATATGCGCCTTCTCGTCCGAAGCACACTATAAGTCTGCTATACAAGTGCGGAACAGGTGCATGGTTGACCGTTCTGACCTGGTCGTGTGCTGTATTCAGCATAAAAGCGGCGGAGCATATAGGACAATGCAGTATGCTAAAAAGCAAGGAAAACAAGTCAGAAATCTGGCTGACTGCCAACTTTGATTCCGGTGGGATCAAAGTTGAGGATAGTTGAGAAGCGGAATCCATTTTTTATATTGTAGAAACATAGAGAAACGGATTGCTTTTTCACTAAAATTATGGTATAATATAGTTTAAATAATTGTAATTTGTCACATTGCGAATTCTGATTATTTGTTTAGGGGTGATATGATGTTAATAAGACGTAATCTGATTAACAGACTAATATCATTGATGTTAGTAGTTTCGATTTTGCTTATGACTGTCGGTTGCTCTAATGCACCGCCAACGCCCACTATTTCAGATGCAAATCCGCAGACTGTAACTGAAGGCATAGAAGTTGAGAATATAATTAATGAGAATGAGCTTCATGAGTTCATAACTACAGAAGTATACTTGACAGAGTTGGTAGTAGTTGAAGATAAGATAGTAGAATTACTGCTTAATGAGGAAGAGATAGAAGAAGTAACTTATTGCTCAACAATATATATTCCGCAAGAAAACATAGAAGAATTCTCTGAAAATAGTCAAACATCAAAATTATTTGGCGAGGGCGTCAACATAAAAGCTGTATTATCAAAAGTTGCTATTGGAACCGGAGTAATTCTTACTACTACAGTTTTGAAAAAAGTTGGTGCTGATAAACCTATTGCAAGTATCGTAGCTGCAGCTGCAAGCGAATCATTGAAAGGCGCTGCAATTGGTGGAGGAATAGGCACAGTGTTTGGTGCATTTACAGGTGCTTCAAATGAAATAGATGAATCTGGAAAGATTTCAGCTATTGCAGGCTTTGCATTAGCTACAGTTGGTGTTATTCTTTCAATCGTATCTCTTGTCGGTGCTATTCCGTCAGGTGGGACGAGTTCATTCGGTGCAGCTGAAGGCATTCACCTTGCTTTTGCAGGTATTAGATTGTTACTTGCAGGAGTAGGAGAAGGATTTGCCGCACGTGATACAGTAAAAGCTTTCACCTCTACAGAAGCTACTGAAATAGATTGGAATAATATTGACTGGGAGCAAGTTGGCGTATCTGCTGCAGAAAAAGCAATTTCCAATGGTACTGACGGATATATGTGGGGCGCGATTTACGGTGCTGTAGATGGTGCTGAAGAAACGTATTATCAAAAATACTGCACACCTTATACTAAGTATAAGAATCGCTTAAAAAAAGTTCCAAAAGAAGGCGATAAGGGACATTGGAGTGGTGACCCTGGCGAATCTGAGTTTATTCTCAATGAACCTATCAAGCTTCCCGATGGAACTCCTATTACTAAAGTAAAGTATCAGAATGCAGTTCCTGATTTTTCGCCGTATGCCAAAGCTCAAGTAAATATCCCACAAATGACTAACAAGCGTTTGGGTAAAGGTGGAAACTATGAGCAAGCGGATCAAGCGCTTGCGGAATTCTGGAGTAAAACTAAATATAACAACAAGAAGAACTGGACAAGCGCCGATGTTCGAGAGTTTCGTGAGAACTATCCATGTAAACTTACATGGCATGAGATGAGCAATATGAAATCAATGCAGCTCGTCCCTTATGATGTTAATGCAACATTTACGCATTACGGTGGTGTTGCAGAGTATAATGCGATGATTGGTGAGAAAGGAGAGGCTGATTTTGATTAAATCATTAGAGACAACTATCTGGGGAAGAAAGTTTACGCTGCCTGTTGAGTATGACTGCTACGAAGGCGAAGAAGTAACAAAAGCCCAAATTCAAGCCTTAAAGCGCTTCAAATCTCATACCGAGTGGATCGAGCAGTCAAAGTCTATTGTAGAGGATTACTGTCGAGAACAAGTCATGAGTGACGATGAAAACGCTAAAAAAGACAATATATTCAGCTATATCAAGCCTGAATGCCTGTTTGTCAAGCGAGATAAGGAAAATCCACGAATCGCTATGATGTGTAAATACCGCTATGATTTGGAGCATGGCTTAGCTGTTGTCTTTTCTTCGGACGGAGAAGTGACAGTTGGAATGCAGGATATAATTCTCTGACCGTTTGTAGTTACAGACAATTCAATACTGAGAAAAGGAGTATATAAAAATGAAAAGGATCAAAAGAACTCTCTCCGCCCTGCTCGTTGCAGCTCTTGCAATGGGAACACTGACTGCTTGTGGGGAAACCACTTATTCAGCGGCATCTGATTTCTTCTACAGTGCCGATAAAGGTCATAGCTATGGCGACGGCACTAAGGAATATGAGATCGGTGATACCGTATATATGAAGGTAAAGTTCAAGGTTACATCAAATAAGAGCAAGACCTCTCAGGTCAAGGTCGTACTGACTATCCCCAGCATCGACAATGTGGATGCAAAGTACATGGACGGTCAGATCATCACGCCAAACTTCGATGCGGTAAATAATGTTACTACATACGAATTTACTGCTAACGCCTCTGAGACGGCGGCCGATCAGGAATGCGTTATTCAGTTTGTTCCTAACGCAGTAGGCGAAGTGCCTATGACGCTGGTATTCGATGACAACGTTGATGCATCTTATGACAAGCAGAGTACACTGATATTTGTAGAGAAAAAAGAAGATAAGGCGGAGGAAGAAGAATGACAGGCTATTGGATCAGGCACAGAGCCTTATTATCAATCTTCCTGAGTGCTGTCATTGCTGTAGTAGCTGGACTGTTGGTCGTATTCCCGTTTATCTCTCAGATAGCTGATAACTACAATTCACAGAGCGTATATAAGAACACAAGTATCGACTTTATCGCTCCTGAGCCGTCTTTTGAGCAGATTAGCGAACTTCCCGGAAGTAATGGAATCGACAAGGTGTTCCCGTTTTTCCTGACTAAAACCGCTGTAAATGCAGGCGGCAAAACTCGCACCACAACAGTTCTGCTAAGTGACCACTTTGAGAATGTCGATATTACGATGTATAATGACAAGCGACTTATCAAGAAGTCGGATTCAGATTTTGATAATTCGATTCTTGTGGACTGGCAATTTTGTAAGGATACTGCGTCAGATATAGGCGATACGGTCTCATTCTCTATTGGTAATACCACCGCAGAGTACAAGATTTACGCTATCTATGAAACGAACAGCATTTACGAAAACGGAGCTATCCTTGCACAGATCAGCACCGAGCAGAAAGATGCTATCGTTCAAAATTCCCAGAACAACGGCTATTCGCAAATGTATATCTCTGCAAATGATTATAACACTTGTCAGGCTTATCTGACCAAGGATTACAGACCGCTTGGCAGACTAAAAGATCGTGACCGCTTTGACAGTGACGAGCAGTATCAGGTGCATTATGATGCTATCATGGAATCTGGCTACGCAAATGAGATCACAGATTTCCGTGTAAGAGAAAACAGCCTTGATAAGAAGGTCAGCCCTCTGATGATATGGATCGGAACAGCCCTGTCAGCCGTTTTGATAATTGCTTTCAATGTAGTCATGGCAAAGCGTGGCAGTGAAAAGGGATATTTCACAAAGCACTGTATCCCTAATGGGCAGAACGTAAAGCCATACTACACCAAATCTTTCATTTGTGAATTGCTCTGTTTTGCGGTCGCTTATGGGGTTACACTGTTCCTTAAACTGAATACTTCAGCTACGTATATTCAAAAGAGTGCTATCGGTATTGAGATTGCCTTCATTCCTACGGCAGTGCTTGTGGCAGAGATCATTAGTCTCTCCATGAACAATTCTATGATAAAGAACATCACCAAAAAAGAAAAAGCCAAGGCGAAGAAATAATATAAAACGAGGTCAGGTGATAACACAATGAGAAATCGTATAGCTCTATACGCAGAGCCAAGAAAGACGATCATCACAGCATTGTCATTCACTCTGATCTCGATTTTTCTTATGCTCATACTGATACTTTCCATAAATAAAGATGCTATCCGGTTGAACTCTCTGCTGCAATCGGACTATGATTATTCGGTAACGATGCAGGATACAGTTCGGAAAGATGACTATTATCAGTTCAATGCAGGGATTGAATTCACTTTGTCTGCTGATGCAAATACCAGTTTGAACACAGATGTTGTTATGCAGTCAAAAGATTCGCTGTATACAGATATGGTCTCTTGGAACGCAGAGCCACTCAGCACCAACGGTGTGGCTGTATCTGAGAATGTAGCCAAATCCAATAATCTACATATTGGCGATAAGCTCTATTCAAAGCACATTGTCAACGGTGAGAGCTGTGAGTATACCATTGAGCAGTTCCTTCCCGAAGCGGTAAGTATCAAGGCGACTAACGGTATGAATCATAGTGACGGAATCATCATTATGGGCTATGACGAACGGTACATCGAAAATATCACGCATAGCAGTATCGTATTTACAAAAGATTCGATCAATGATTTGTCAGCGATAGGTTCGCCTGAGAATATTGTTTATCGTGACGATGAAATAATAACATCGCTCCGAAGCATTATCCCGTATTTGGCGATTTTGAGCGTAGTCTCGATTGTGACAACGGTCGCATTTACTATTTTGCTGACCAAATCTGTTTCAAGTAATTTCAAACGATTGATAATGCTGGGCTTTGATAGAAAGAAACTGAATACAGCATTTTACAGGCTTATCCGTGGTACTGGGAGCATATCAATTATCGCATCGATTGCTTTATCGGGTATTGTATTTCTGTTTGTTAATTACAATGCTGTGAAATTACTGATACTGCTGTTGATACCGTTTATTGAGAGCATTACTTTGCTTATAGCTTCAAACATATCAAATAAGCGACTCTGGAGGAAGTAGTTATGGGGAATATCCTTAGTATAGATAACCTGTCGATAAAGCTGAAACAACGCACTTTGATGCAGAATGTGTCATTTGACATCGGGCAGGGTGAAGCGGTCTTATTATCCGGAGAAAACGGCATCGGAAAGAGTTCGATACTGAAAAGCATTATGCGGTTAGAAACCGATGAAAAGAAAATCGAAGGTAGGATCACACATCATACATTCGGTGATATTCTCTCGTTAAGTGATGACGAATTGCAGCGATTTCGTTCCAGCATTGCCTATATTCCCCAAAAGGACGAATACTCTGAAATGGGATGCATACAGGTCAGAGACGTTATCAGTAACAGCGGAGAAGCCCACGCAGGCAATGATATGAGCTATTCCGAGGTCAATGACCTGATCGACGAATGGCTGCCACGCCGGGGAGATAACAGCAGGATATTCGATGCAAAGTCCAGACCGGGTAAATTCAGTGGCGGTGAGCAAAGGTTACTACAAGTGTTCTCTGTTATAGCTACTCGCTCAGACGCAGACCTGCTGATTATCGACGAACCGCTTAACAACCTTGACTTCGTGAACGCAAGGCATATCAGCAACCTCATCAACAAGGTCATTCGTGAGCATCCTCAAATGGGCTTGCTGATGATAAGTCATTGCAGGATATTTCCGTTTATTACACGGGAGCTGAAATTGACCGCTGACGGAATAAGTGAGATTTCAGAGCCTTATACTTGCCATAGCTGCTTTGGCGAGCATGACGAGAATGGATTTTATAAGTGAATACATACAAAAACAGGCGGATACATCTTGTGGAAGTATCCGCCTGTTCTGCTTCATAGCCCGCTGTATAGGTCATTCATATTAGTTCTTGGAAAACTTCTATATTAGTACCGACCTAATGGCAGAGGTGCTTTTTGTTATAGTGGCAGATCATCTGCTGATAGTTTTCATAGCTTCCCCGCAACCTGTTGCCCGCCTTTTGTCAGAAGATGTGCCTGTACAGCACAGATCATCGGGTAGAGCATCAGCCTTGCCGCTTGCTGCCTGTTGTTCCAGCCTCTGTTGTGCCAGCCTGTGCAGCTCTTTGTCTCGGGGTAAAAGCGCTGAAACCAGCCGCTGCTCATACAAAGAAACTGGTCGAGCACAATAATGTCAAAGAGCTTTTCCACATACAGAAATGCCGCCAGCCGCTTGAAGGCCTCTGCAAAGCCGAGGTTTTCCTGCCTGATCTCATCAGCGTTTTTCTTCATCATACGGATATAATACCCTAAGAATACCAGCGTGAGAATATGCCCGATAAGCTGCCTTTTCTTTGAGGGTGCAGGGTGATCTTTTCCTGCCTCATATATGTCCTTCGGGAGAAGCCTCAGCACCAGCTTCGGCGATGCAAGGCACGGCAGAATAAGCACCAGCACAGCCATCAATACGCTGACCCCGAGCGAACGTTTTACAGTCTGCTTCATTTCACCTTACCACCTGAAAACCGCCAGCCTGTTATTCATATTCTTGCCTATGACCGCAAAGAGCTTTCCTCGGATAGAATATTTCTTCATCTCCTCGTTGTAGCTGCGTTCGAGTACCAGCTTCATTCGGGGCTCAAGGTCAAGATACTCCCTGCCCGACTTTGTTCCCCAGCCGAAGGTCGCATTCGTGTGCTTTACAGCATCGTGGTGCTTGCTATGCTTTTCGAGGAAGGGCGAGTGCAGCTCAGCCAACAGATAGCCGTGCTCAAAGCTGTCGCAAAGCATATTAAGACAGGTCTTTACCTGATCCTTTGAGAAATATTCCAGCACGCCCTCCATAACAATGATGTTCATATCCTTCTTCGGGAGCTGTTCTGTCCATTCACTTTCAAGGGCACTGCCGTCAAGCATGGTGCAGCGTTCTCTGTCCTCATACACCTTTCGGCGGACTGCTATCTGGTCGGGCAGATCAACATCGAACCATGTAAGCCTTCCGTTATCCACCTGCGAGAACTTGTCATCAAACCCGCAGCCAAGGTTTATGCAGAGTGCCTCGGGATACTTTCCCAGCAGCTTTTTCAGCACATCTCTGAACATTATCGTTCTTGCCACAACACCCTCGTGCGACATGAACGGGTCGTATTTGCTCACATCAACACCCAGAGTATCGATTATCTCCTTTGCTTTTAAGTCCTTTATCCTTGCATTCGGGCGAGCTGTTTCGCTTGCCTTTATTGCCAGCGGAATAAGTGCAGTTTCCTGAATATCTCCGAATTTCAAGTCCATTTTTCAAGTCCTCCTTATATAAAAATCGCATCTGTCAGCACCCTTGCCGAGAGTCCCCTGACGCTCAAAAACAAGCCCCGGCAGATTTCCGTAAACACGCTCGTCATTCTCGCAGAATATCTTTGTCAGCTCGGGGCAGCCCAGCTCGGTGAGGTAGGTCTTATATGGGCATTGCAGAATGTCCATTCGGTATGCACCCTTCTCCTTTGGGTAGAATCTGTTCTCAAAGCCGCAGGACTCTCCGAAATTCTTCTTGGTCATCGGATCCCACATCTTGATGAAAAGTCCGGGCATAAAGGGGATCTTCATTATCGTTTTCAGCGGCTTTGCTTTTGCACAGATCTTCACTGCCGCATTTTCAATGACCGCATAGGCCTGTTCATCGGTCATAAACTCCTTTGCCGTCAGATACATTGCAGCCGCAGGGAATATCTTCTCATCAGTATGAGAATGAACACCCTCGGGCAGGCTCTCGTATTTTTCAAGATAGCTGTTAAGCCTTGACGCAGTCTTGTGCCAGAGAGCCTCGCACTGCTCCTTATCAAGTATCTTACCAACCTCTTCACGGTACTCCTTTTTGGAATCCAGTATTTTTATTGCTGACTTCATGGTAACCTCCTATTCGATTAGCTATAACTAACTCTATGTCAAGTATATCACATTTATTTTCAAACGTCAATATTTTTCCAAAAAAACGTTTGCACCCGATCAGATAAAAAGCGGAATGCGTGTTACAGGCAAGCTCTTTTCAAAAAATCTCAGTGATTTTTCAGATAAGGTGTTCGATATTACACTTGAATAAAGCTTCGGTATAATTACAAACAGTAAAAATCTTATCATATTTTAGCTCCTCATCAACATCAGAATCATCAATCACCCTCTTGCATTTCTCTGCAAACTATGCTATAATAAACCACGTAGAAAAAACTCTCAGCCTCGGAAAACTGCGAGGCTGAGATGATTGTTTTAATCTTTTCGGCAGCTTTATGTTATCGTATTGACTGTCGGGAGGCTAAAAGTATAATAGGAGTAACTACAATGGATATGGTAGTAATAAACTGTCCTTTCTGCGGCGGAGAAATGCAGCGAAGGAATAATGATTATCATGCATACTGTACCTATTGCGGCCGTGAGGTATGCTTTGATGAGATCAAAGAAGAGGCTCAGCTTGCTTCATACCGTGAAAAGCTGGTTGAGCTCCAGTATAGCAATAGTGCTCTTATAAACCACAGGCAGCAGGAGGAAAACTTAAGGCAGCAGCTTCGCAGCTGGATAAAAAAGCGTAATATTTGCTTTGCTGTGATAACCCTTCTGAACGCCTTGGGCTTTTCGATAATTTGTGCTGTCGATGAGAAAAGCGATCTTATGGGGCTTGGAGTTACTTCGGTGTTAGCCGCATGGACAACTCTGTTAACATCATCAATTATTTTTTCATCAACATATCCGTCATATAATTATCTTACGGGAAGAAATGAACCGGTAAACAGGTTAGGATTGTTTTTCAAGCTTTTTGGAGCAGGCCTAGGCCTTTGTGCACTGGGTGCATTTGGAGGGATAATACTCCTGCTTGCTTTGGGAGTCGTAAAATAACAGAAAAAGCTGTGCAGGTTCAGTTCTGCACAGCTTTTTTATCTCTTGAAGCTAAGGCAATACCTCTCAACCAAGGAACAGCCTGTTGCCCATGCTTTTGTAAAGGGCTTATTTTTCTTTGCCCTTCATTTTCTTCCTTATCCACATAGTAACTATCACGAGTGCGATTATCAGTGTAGCTAAGATTATAAGAAGCGGTATTGTCAGCTTTTTGGCGAGGTCATTTCTGTCCTTGTCAAGGCTGCTCTCTGAGGCGGAGGTGCTGTCTGCCTTGCTTTCAGATTCCTTGACGGTCTCTTCTCCTGAAGCAGGGGCTGCCGTTACGGTCTCGACCGATGGCTCTGTCTGCTGAGTTACTGCCTCTGCTGTGGTCTGCTCGGGAGCTTTTGTCTCCTCGGGAGGGGTTGTCTGCGTTGTAGTCTCGGTCTCGGTCTCTTTCTCTGTCTGAGTAACAGCTTCGCCGCCCGAGCTCACCGTATTTGATGCCCCCAGCTCTGCTATGACCGTGCCCTCGGAGTCAAACACATAGCCGCTCACCGAAAGCGAAGCCTCGCCCTCATCAATTACCTTAAAGCTGAAATCAAGCGACATATCCCCCGTCGGGCTGTCGGGAAAGGCCGCAGGGATAACAAGCTCTCCTCCTCCGCCCGAAGCATAGTCCGAGGATACAAATTCAAGTACGGTCTCATCATAGCTGAGGTTTGCCGCAACTGTACCTATATTGCTGTCGCAGCTCACATTCACAGTGACGGTAATGCTGTCACCCACCGATACCGAATCGGGAACAGCTATATTTGCCGAGCCGTCTGCATATACATTGAATGATGACATGATCACAGCCGACATCACAGACAGTGCAAGGCCTGCTCTTTTGAGTATGTTTTTCATTCAGGTCACTCTCCTTTTTTATTGTCAAGCTTATTATATACTATTTTTTCTCTTTCGTCAATCACAAACAGCAGAATTTAAGCTCTCTGTGTTGACAAATCAGCGTATTTGAGGTATAATATATGTATCTATTTTCAGATATCGACCACCAGTTATACGAAAGGACAAAACATTATGTGCGGAATAGTTGGATTTACAGGAAGCAAGCAGGCAGCCCCCATTCTTCTGGACGGACTTGCAAAGCTTGAATACAGAGGCTATGACTCGGCAGGTATCGCTGTAAGAGACGGCGACGGCGAGGCTGAAATAATAAAGGCTATGGGCAAGCTGAAGGTGCTCAGAGAAATGACCGATGAGGGTAATGCCGTAAACGGTACCTGCGGTATCGGCCATACAAGATGGGCAACTCACGGAGAGCCTAACGAAACTAACGCTCACCCTCACTACTCTGATGACGGAAACGTTATCGGTGTTCACAACGGTATTATCGAGAACTATCAGGAGCTTCGTGCAAAGCTCACCAAGAAGGGCTACACCTTCTACTCCACAACCGATACCGAGGTAGCTATCAAGCTTATTGACTACTATTATAAAAAGTATCTCGGTACCCCGATAGATGCTCTTAATCATGCACTTGTAAGAATCAGAGGCTCTTATGCTCTGGCAGTTATGTTTGATTCTTACCCCGGAGAGATCTATGTCGCAAGAAAGGACAGCCCGATGATAATCGGTGTGTCTGACGGAGAAACATATCTTGCGTCTGACGTTCCTGCTATTCTTAAATATACAAGAAACGTTTATTACATTGGCAACCATGAGCTTGCAAGACTCACCAAGGGCCAGGTTGAGTTCTATAACCTCGACGGTGAGAAAATTGAAAAGGAGCTCAAAACCATTGAATGGGACGCAGAGGCAGCTGAAAAGGGCGGCTATGAGCACTTTATGCTTAAAGAGATACATGAGCAGCCCAAGGTTATTCAGGACACTATCAATTCTGTTGTAAAGGACGGAAAAGTTTCGCTTGATGAGTTCGGTCTTTCAGACGATGAGATCAAGGAGCTCAAGAAAATATATATCGTTGCCTGCGGCTCGGCTTACCATGTGGGAATGGCTGCTCAGTATGTTATTGAGGAGCTTACCTCTCTTGATGTAAGAGTTGAGCTTGCATCTGAGTTCAGATACAGAAAAATGAAGCTCGCTAAGGACAGCCTTGTTATAGTTATTTCCCAGTCGGGCGAAACTGCTGACTCACTGGCAGCCCTCAGAATGGCTAAGGACGAGGGTGTTAAAACCCTTGGTATAGTGAATGTTGTGGGCTCGTCTATTGCAAGAGAGGCCGACAATGTGTTCTACACTCTGGCAGGACCTGAGATTTCAGTAGCGACCACCAAGGCTTACAGCACTCAGCTTATTGCAGCATATCTGCTTGCACTTGAATTTGCAAGAGCAAGAAATGAGATAGACGACGAAAAGTACACCGCCCTCATCAATGAGATAAACACTATACCCTCAAAGGTTGAGAAGATTCTCGAGGATAAGGACAGGATTCAGTGGTTTGCAAGCAAGCTTATCGGCGTTAAGGACGCTTTCTTCATCGGAAGAGGCATTGACTATGCTATCAGCTTGGAGGGCAGCCTTAAAATGAAGGAGATAAGCTATATCCACTCCGAGGCTTATGCTGCAGGAGAGCTCAAGCACGGACCTATCTCCCTTATCGAGGACGGTACTATCGTGTTCGCGCTGGTAACTCAGCAGAACCTTTATGAAAAGACCGTCAGCAATATGGTCGAGGTAAAGAGCAGAGGTGCTCACCTCTTGGGGCTGACTACCTACGGCAACTACGCTATGGAGGATATTGCAGACTTCACCGTTTATATCCCGAAGATCGATCCTCTCTTTGCAGG
>ONLC01000165.1 GCA_900318545.1 uncultured Eubacteriales bacterium | reverse complement strand
GCCAGCGGTCACGAACGAGTTTTAGCTGATCGGAGCCTTCGTTCTGGGCCATCCAGGCATCGGCCGTCTCCACAAAACGTTCGGCCAGGTTATTCTGCTTTTGCAGGGAACCATATGCCAGGGCGGCATTATTCGTGTTCTGGGCCAGGCTGGAGCGGCTTTCGCCGTCCAGGGTGGCACTCAGGTCTTCTCCGGCGTCTTTCATCTGGGCGCAGACATTCTCAATCAAGGGCTTGGCTGCCTGCATGTCTGCCAGCAATTCGGCAAAGGGCGGGAGGTCCTTCGCCACTTCGGAAGACAGTTCTACCAGGGTATTGAACTGTTTGGCACGGGATTCCATGACAGAATAAGCCAGAACGATGCTGTTCTTGAATTCCTCATCGTTCAACAGCAGTTCCTGCATGTTGTTGGAGGCCTCCTCTATTACCTTCTTGGAATACCGGGAGGTTTTGGAAATGTTTCCGCTTGCCTGATCGGTGTTTACATCATACACGTTTTTGAGCACTGAAAGGCCTGTAAAGAAAGCATTCATATCGACCTTGTTCTCGGCATCATCGTCAACAGCACCGAGAGTTACAATATCATTGAGGTTTGTCGAGAGGAACACATTAAGATCTGTAAGTCTGCCCGTGACCCTTCTCCACCTTACATCATCTGTCAGCTCATTGTCGTTGTTGATATTGTTGATGTTGTTGGAGTCGGTATTAATAATGTTAAGGTCGTCATTGATGAGAGCATTATTATCAATGTTCGGCAGCTGCGGCCCTGCAGCATCAAGAGACATCTCAACAAGATCAAGCACATCACGGCCGATATCTGTTATTCGGCCCGAAAGCTCTTCATCTATCTTACCTCTGCTCTTAACGAGGTTTTCACGCATAGCAAAAAGAGCTTGAACAAAATCCTGCAGCTGTGAGGCTTCAATTTCTGTAAATTTTGAATTAGCTGGCAGATCGTTGCCGGCTGCTCCATTGTCGAGCTTAAACTGTTCCAGACTTTTAGGCATGGGAATCTCTCCTTTTTTATACTATTTGTAAGTAATACCCTGAAAAAAACGCTCAAGGTGCAGTTTATCGAAATCATTATAGCATATAATACCAAAATAATCAAGTAGTATAATGTCAGCACAGCGGCTGTTTGAGGGCGTATAAGTTTTATCTCTGACAGCCAATTACATTGCAGGTGAAATAACAGCTGAAAGAAGAATAGAAACGCATTCACAGCATAATAAAACCGCCCGATTCACGGACGGTCTTTTATAGGCAATACCGCACAACTCCTGTGCATCAGATGCGTTAGCCGTGGGTTGTGCGGTATTGCCTATATGCTTATTTTGTTTCATCTAGCGGTCTCATACTGGACAAAGCAATAGCGATTGTCGAGCCGTTATGCAGTAATGCCGAGGTCGTCGGTGCGATAACTCCTAAAGCCCCAAGCACCATAAGTGCTGTGTTAAAGCTCATAATAAAGCGGTAGTTGCGGTCTATTCGTTTCATAAGTCCCTGACTGAGCTTCCTCAGTGTCAGCAGACAGTATAGGTTGTCTGCCGAGATAGTTATATCTGCTATCTCCTTTGCTATCGCTGCTCCCGAGCTTATTGCAATTCCTGCATCGGACTCGGACAGTGCAGGGGAGTCGTTTACTCCGTCACCTATCATGATGACCTTTCTGCCCTCAGCCTTTTCACGTCTTACGAACTCGGCCTTGTCCTCGGGGAGAACCTCATAATAAAGCTCATCTACGCCGACCCTTTCGGCTACACATTTTGCAACACGCTTGCTGTCGCCTGTCATCATAACTATCTTTTTGAAGCCCAGCTTTTTGAGCTCTGAAACCACCTCCGGAGCTTCATCTCTGAGAGGATCCTCAATGCAGAGCACTGCCGCAA
This sequence comes from uncultured Eubacteriales bacterium, assembly GCA_900318545.1. GTDB lineage: Bacteria > Bacillota > Clostridia > Oscillospirales > Ruminococcaceae > Hominimerdicola. The sequence goes on along the minus strand of ONLC01000165.1, from coordinate 4,555 downwards.
GCTCTCCGCCCACAGCAAGAAACAGATGCGAATACTCGGGCGGCAGAGAATCAAAACGCTCCTGCTCCCCATCGGGGATAGTGCAGGCTTCGTCCTCAAACACAAAGTGATAGCTTCCTATCACAGCCTTTTTGCCGTCGATAGAGCTTAATATTCCGTGTGCCACAACATACTCAACTGTAGAGTGTCTCTCCTCGTGGTCAAGCCCTCTGCGCTTTGCCTCCTCGACAACTGCGTTAGCTATCGAGTGCGGATAGTGCTCCTCCAGACAAGCGGCAAGTCTGAGGACCTCGTTCTCGTCATTTTTGCCGAAGGTGAATATCTTCGCCACCCTTGGAGTTGAGTGTGTAAGCGTGCCTGTCTTGTCAAAAACTATAGTATCAGCCTCGCTGACGGCTTCAAGGAACTTTCCGCCCTTGACTGTGATACCGTGAACACTGCTCTCACGCATAGCCGAAATGACAGATATCGGGATAGCAAGCTTCAAGGCACAGGAATAATCCACCATAAGTATAGAGATAGCCTTAACGCTGTTCCCCGTAAGCAGGTAGGTCAGAGCTGTTGCCGCAAGGCTGTAGGGCACAAGCTTGTCAGCGAGATGCACGGCCTTGCTCTCAGCCTGAGATTTAAGCTTCTCTGACTCCTCTATCATTTTAACTATACGGTCATACTTTCCTCTGCCCGAGGTCTTATCCACCCTGACGGTGCAGCTTCCGTCCTCAACTACTGTGCCTGCGTAAACGTAGCTGCCTTCTGTTTTATGAACGGGCAGACTCTCGCCTGTGAGCGATGCCTGATTAACCTCGGCCTCGCCTGAGAGGACAACTCCGTCAAGCGGTATCATACTGCCTGTGCGGACGATCACCTCATCGCCCTCGGCTATATCACTCATCGGAACAAGCACCTCAGTGCCGTCTTTTATGAGCCATACCTTGTCAATTCCAAGAGACATCACGCTTGCAAGCTCATCGACCGACTTCTTTCTTGTCCATTCCTCAAGGAGCTCACCGAGCCCCAGCATGAACATAACTGACGATGCAGTCTTGTGGTCTTTTCTCAGAAGTGATACCGTTATAGCTGTTGCATCAAGGACGGAAACCTCGATACTGCCCTTTGAGAGTGCAGAAAGAGCCTCCCTTACGTGCTTCAGAGCCTTTACTATTGCCAGTACGAACCTGACAGACACAGGCAGAAGCACCCTTACCGCAGCACGCTTGAACACCATACCGATGAGCCTGTTCTCAAAGTCACGGTCAAGCTCACGGCCTGTATGCTCGGGAACAAGGGCTTCGGCAGCCTCATCACTGAACGAAAACTTAGCCAGTGCCTTTATTACAAGGCTTCTTTCTCCGTCATAGAAAATGACTGCATCTCCCGTGCGGTCATACACCTTTGCTCTTGTCACAAAGGGCTTGGCTCTGAGGTAGTACTCCAGCACATCGGCCTGATGCAGGCTCATTTTTCCGCTTGCAGCATGAACTCTTATACGCCCCTTGCTTTCGTGAAGTACCTCACACTTCATTATTCACACTCGTCCTCGATGATCTGCTTTGCTGCTTCCTCGGCTGCCTTCTGCTCGTTTATTTCCTTAGCCTCGGCTACGATATCTCCGCAGCACTCACGAGCCCTTGTAACATCGGTCATAACGCTCTCCTTAGCTCTGAGAGCCGCAGCCGTTGTATGTACATAGACCTTTTTAGCCTCTTTGCTCTTCAAAAGCTTGAAGCCTGCTGAGCCGCAGAGCACTCCGCCTGCGAAAAGTGCGATTTTTGTAATGTCGATCATTTTAATACACCCTTTCTTAATAATGTTAGATATGTCTAACACGGTAAGTTAATAATAACACTAAATGTCGGATTTGTCAACTATGTTGAGAAAAATGTCAAGAGAGCGGTTCGGACAGATCTTGATCGAAGAGGATTTTCTTAGATCCTTGTTTCCTGAGTTTTTACGGCTCGAGGAAACAAACTGCAAAACCATTGAAATAAGTGTAATAAATTGCTATAATGTTATTGAGGTGAAACTATGAGTTTTAATGATTTGCTATCTGAAATAATGATGAAGCATAATATCAGGGCAGTAGATATATGTAACTAAAGCGGATTAAAAAGATCGTATTTAAGCAAGGTGCTCAGCGGAAGCCTGGTACCTTCTTCTTATGGTATAGTTGAGAAAATAATCGATTCATTCGACTTTACTATTGATGAGAAGGATATGCTGGCTGATGCATATCAGATGAGTGTATCATCAGATGAAAGAAAAAGACTGTGGAGCTCTTTCAGGCAGTCGTATACATTAAAGCTGCCGAAGGCTGCAGAAGAGAATGCTTCTGAGTATGAGCGGCCTGAAAACGGAGCCGTTCTGACGGATAACAATTACATAGGTTTTGTATTGAGAGATATGCTCAGCAAGTCATCAGATAAGGTGTGTATGTATTTTTGTGCAGTATCCGCAGAGGTTTCTGAACGGTTTGCGGCTTGTATGAACAGCTTTAGCGGTGATAGCAGCATTGCGTGGATAATGCCGATGAATACCTCTGCAAGTGATGATAACATGAACTATTCTTTGATGATCAATTCATTTCCGATGGCCTGTGCAAGAAACGTTACGGTGTTTAAGACGGAGGAGGATATCGGTGTGCTGCTGAACAGTGTTTTTCCTTTTTATCTGTTCACTGATACTGAGCTTGTGCTGTTCGATGAGGATCTCAGCAGGGCGGAATACATAAGTGACCCCGGGCTGGTAAGCCTGTATAAGGAGAATTTTGCTCAAAGGCAGCAGAAGGCAGTGCTGTTTATGAACTCGTTTGATAGGGCTGAGACTGCGCTGAAATATCTGAGCGAAGAGATGTTCTCGTCGGACGATTCACCTGAAAGTGAGTATTATACACTTTCAAATGTTCCGTGTATAATCTTTGATATATCGACCTCCGATGTTCAGAAGTACACTATTGAACAAAACGAGCAGAGTCATGATTTTGCACAGATGTATCTGAATTTTATGGCTAATGTTGCAAAAACGTCAAGCCGTATTATAGATGTTTTTTCATCGTATGGTCTGGTAGACTACCTTGATAAAGAGGAATGGTATGAGCTTGGAAAGCATTTCTCAAAAAATATGCCGAGAGATTACAGAAGAAAAATGGTAAGAAGCTCAGTTGAATATGCAAAGAATTCTCCGAGCTTCAGCTCTCAGACAATCAAGCTTCCGGGGTTTAATAAAAATGCATTTGTCGGACTGAATTTATGGACAAGCGGATATATGATATTAGTTTATGACTTTGAAGAGAAGTCCGTAGTTATAACTGCAAAGGATAAGGGTATTGCAGGTTCGTTCATATCGTATCTGAAAGCACTGGAGAAGCCATATCGTATCTGAAAGCACTGGAGAAGCACGGTATAATCGCCTCTCAGGAGGAAACTGCGGAGTATATCAGCAGGGTGCTTGATGAGAGAAAGTAGGGAAATTAATGATTAATGCAATTAGAAGAATTGTGTCTTTTGGTTTGATCATCGTTCTTTTGCTGGGGTATACTTCTTGCGGAGAAGGCACGGCTAAAAGCTCTGAAATTAATGAAAATGATGCATCTGTTTCCGAAAAAAACAATCCCTTAATAGGTGAATGGAGATTGATAGAGCTTGATGATGATGGAAATGAGCTTTACGAGGGTGAGCGTAATGTATTGATAATCAAAGAGGACGATGAGTTCCTGTTTACCTTTGAAAAGCCGAGTAAATGTGCATATTTAGATGACAATATGGTTTTTTATGAAACTGATTCTGATGACCTGGATTATTATAAATACAGTATTGAGAAAAATAATGAGGGGTATATTCTTCGTCCAATATTCTTTTGCTGGAAAGGTAAGGAATATGATGTTGAGGAATATAAGAATAATATGTTCAGTTCTGATGAAGAACAGTTCAGGAAAATACAGGATTTGAAAAATAATGATGAGTATCCGTCAATAAAAGTCAAACCGATATATGAGATCACGCCGTATGAAGGACCGTTTGAAAGTGCTCTTGAAGAATATGAGATTGGTATGAAGATATCAGAGCATCATTCAATGAATCTATGGGCTAAGACTATTCAAAACTGTGTTGGTGACTACGAATATTCTAATGCTCTTGATGATGATCAGATTGAAAGTCTTTGCGGTATGTATACCAGTGAAGATAAAGACACAGAGCTTTTAAGTGAGATATCGCAGGCTTTAGCTGAAAGTGATGAAAAAATAGAATACTGCATTGGTGCTATATGGAATGAAAAAGCAAAGTCCTATAATATATTTGCTCAGGCTAGAAAATCTGGCAGTGACATTGTGGGGCAATATCCCGGAGGTTTCAGAGTTGAATGGGATAATACAGAAATGCTGACTGACATAGTTTTTGGAGAGTATTACGAGCAATAGTTTTTGATAGCGAAGGAATGAATAATATGAAAAAAACACTGATATACTATATATATTCAGCTTGATGAAAAAAGCAATATAAGCTTTGTTCAGGCCAAGCTTAAAGGTGATGAAAGAATAATTGGTCAATATCCTGACCCG
>ONLC01000138.1 GCA_900318545.1 uncultured Eubacteriales bacterium | reverse complement strand
CTTTTTGATCTCCTGCATTTCTTTCTTTGAGAATGGCTTGTTTATATCAAGCATCTGTGATTTGTCAGACAGCAGGCCGTAAGCCTCCTGTGCAGCAGTTACGGATATCTTATCGTAGCCTGTTGCTTTATCTGCTCTCCTCCTGTAGGACTCGCTGAGATTGAACCTGTTGTTTACCTCATACTTGTTTTTAGCATTGTTATCAAGGTCAGCCTTGATAGCTCTGGTCTCATTCAGAGCCTGCTTCATAATGTCATAACGCTGCTGCTGAATGCTTTTGCCGTCTGCAAGGTCGGGGCTGTCAACAAAGCCGTTCTTGGCTTTATGCTCAAACCATTTGTTGAGCTTCTGCTCGGCCTTTTCCTGCTTCTTTCTGAGCTCATCAAGTGCATTGGAGCGCTCGGCATCGGTTGGGTGGTCGAGGTTGTGATAAGCCTTGTATGCAGTGTTGAGCTCCTTCAGAGCAGAGCGTGCGTCAGAGAATTCACCGCTGTTCCAGTGAACAAGATTGCGTGCGACCTCAATATTTGCAATGACCTCATCAAAGCTGTCTGCCTTGGGAGCAGTTCTCATTCTTACAAGGCTGTCAACCTCCTCGTTCTCGGGGATGCCTGTAATCTTATTCATTCCCTCATCATCGAGCTCGGTGCTGATGCGGATTTTCTTTGCATAGTCGAGCGAGAGAATATCCTTGCTGACAGCAGTAAGCTGCTCTTTACTGAGCGTATTAAGATGATTGAACTTAGTTGACATAAAATTTCTGGCTGCTGCAGCTACAGAGGCTTCATTCCGGAAAAGCTCATCAGGTGTAAGCCACTCAGAGAACGGCTTGCCTGTGCCTGCATACTGCTTCTGCTTTTGTGCGATCAGTCCTATATGGGTCTGGAATGCAGCGTGATCGGCGATGATATAATTTGCCTTTCCGCTTGTAGGTGCGATGTCAAAGGAATTCATTCGGGAGGGAACATCTGCAATAGTCTGGAAAGCAGCCTTGTAGGTTCTGGGTATTTCGTTGTAGAGCTTGGTTTTATACTCCAAAAAAGTATTGATCTCGGGGTGATCTTTTTTTGCAATGGCAAAAAACTCGTCCTTGCAGTGGTCAAGCTCCTGCCAGCTGTCAAAGGTCGCATCTGCCATTCTGGCAAGCTGTATAGCCTTCTTGTTATGAGCTATATCAAGATTTGAAAAATCTATCTCATCTGCTGCCTTGTTCATAAGTCCTATCGCCTTATGATGACCGTTATACATCTTTCTTGCAAGCCACTCCTGATCCTTCTTTGCTCCGCCCTTAATGTGGCCGAGCACCTCTTCAAAAGCAGCCCTCTTCTTGTCGGGTATCATATCGGGGTCTGTTATCTCCTCAATAGAATATCCCATATCAGCAAGAGCCATCATAGTAATGCTCTGCAGTGCTGTACGGGAAACAGAGTATCCTTTTGGAGAAGGGATCGCCTGTCTGGCGCTCATTGTCTGATATTTTTCTCCGTATATGGTTTTGCTGTTTCTCTCATAATCAAAGAACAGATCATAGGTATCTCCGAGGTACTTCTGCGTTGCAGCCTTGCGGAAATACCCTTCGATCTCATTGAATCTTTTGCTGTGGTCGGCAAGGCTTTCTTTCAGCTGATTTACAGCATTCTTTCCCTGCTCGTCTGCATTCGGGTTCTGTCCGGGAAACTGTGCCAGTGCTGTATTCAGGTTTCGTATGAGGTCTGTATAAGCATTTGCCTCAGAAGCATTCATCGGACGCTGGTGCATAGCTCTGCTCTGAAGCATATTGTATGCTAATACAAATTGCTCCATTATGTTATTGAAATTGGGCGAGGTATTCTCTCCTGCGGCAGTCATAACCTCATTATAGATCTTCGGAAACAGTTCAACCGACTCGTTGATGGAGTCCAAATCTGTAAAATCTAATATATTAGCTTTTGTCGGCATAATGATTCCTCCTGTATAAAAAACTTAAAATTTGCTTCTGTAATAAATACCCTTATCTGCTGCGGCAGGTTGCACGGGCATCAGATTTTCTGAGAGAACCTTCTCCGTGCCAGCCGAAGATGCTCTTCGGGGATCTCCTCCTTATGCTTTCTGAGAAAGAGCAGCAGAGACCTTTTATCTATCAGCTCCAGCTTTTCAAGCCAGACCTCAAAGCTCTCCTCGTTTTTTGCATCAAGCAGGTGAGATGAAAGCATCTGAAAATCAGACAAAGCAGAAAAGTAATCATTCATTGAGTTGCCTGTGTCGGGTCTTCTGTAGCTCATAATGGTATCTCCTTGTTGTTGATATATTTCTGAATGGCTTTTATTATACCACATCAGGAGCATTTCGTCAAATATCTGCATTGTTTTTCTGTATGCACCTGTAAGTATACTGAAATAGAAAAACCGTCCGAGTTCTCAGACGGTTTTTGTTTATATTCAGTCGTCATCATCGCCAAGACCGTTATTTATAACAATATTGTACGAGGCATTTGCCTGCTGACTTTCTTTTTTCTCACGCCACCTGTCGATGTCACTTTTTATTGCCATCATCTCATCAGCGATGAGCTCCACCTTGTCAGGTCTTACATAGTTAAGATACGCAGTCATTCGCTCTATCCCCTTAGGGCTGCCGATATGCTCCGCTATGATGTTTCCGAGCTCCTCGGGAAAGCCCAGTGAAGCAAGTGCCGAGATAAGCTCGTCACGGCTGCGGCTCCATACCGCTCTGCTGTCAGAGTGCTTCGTCATTGTTATCGCCTCCAAGCTTTATAAACACAGCCGAGCCTGCCCCGATGATGCACGTATTTCCACTGAGCTCAGCACCGCTGCCGAAGCTATATATCATATCGGAGAGCACTCCGCTGACGCTCAGCTCAAAGGGCTTGTCGGTCGGATTAACAGCTATGAATATCCTCTCGTTCTCGCAGCTCCTGATATATGCAAGAGGCTTGCCCTCGGCACCGTCACATACAAACTCGATCTCCCCGAGGCTTTGCAGTGCCTTATGTTCCTGTCGTATCTCTATAAGCCTTTTCACCTCGCTGCGAAGCGACTTGCCGTCACTGAGCTGAGCCTCTGCTGTAGGCCTGTCGGGATCGGGGTCGATCGGGATATACAGCTCTTGCGAGGGCGCAGAGGAGAAGCCTGCATTGTTCGTGCTGTCCCACTGCATTGGTGAGCGTGAACCTGTTCTTCCGTAGCCGCCCTCTACAGAGGTAAGCCCCTCAACGTAGTTCATACCGATCTCGTCACCGTAATAGATGTAGGGAACTCCGGGCATTGAGAGCAAAAACGCAAAAGCAAGCTTTCTTTTGTCCCCCTTGATGTGCCTTGCCAGCCTATCCATATCGTGGTTGCCCGAGGGTATGCAGATAAGCCCCTTTCTCTGTGAACGTTCATAGCTGTCGATATACTTGGCCACAAAGGCAGATGCATCTCCTTCACCGCCGAAAAACGGCCTTTCACAGCGGAACAGATCATTGTAGTGCGATGAGCCGAAATGAAGCAGAAAGTCCATGTGAAATCCGCCTGCAAGGCTCTGAGAGGGCTCTCCCCACTCCGAAACCATAGCAGCCTTTGGGTACTCCTTTTCAAGAAATGAGCTTATATCCTGCCATAGTGCAATATTGCCCTTCTGCTCCTCATCGTTTTTGATAAGTGAGCCTGCCATGTCCACTCTGAATCCGTCACAGCCCCTTGAAAGCCAGAACCGCATAACGTTTTTCAGAGCCTCACGGGTGGCAGCTGCACCCTCTGAGTCCATAGCCTGCTGCCATGGGCGGTCGGGCTTGTAGAAGCCGTAATTGAGTGCAGGCTGATGCGTAAAGAAGTTTACCGCACAGCTGCCGTCACGCTCCGATATCCCCCTGAGAGAGCCGTAGCCCTCGGGCTCCTCCCAGACGCTGTCCGTCCATACATATCGGTCGGTGAACTCATTCCTTTCAGCCTTCATGCTCTCCTTGAACCACGGATGCTCCCATGAGGTGTGTCCCGGAACAAGGTCGAGCAGAACGTGCAGCCCCAGCCTGTGAGCCACCTCAAACAGGCGTATAAGATCATCGTTGCTCCCGTATCGGGGTGCAACCCTGCAGTGATCTGAAATATCATAGCCTGCATCACCGAAGGGAGATTCATAGCAGGGGTTTATCCATATAGCCGTGCAGCCGAGCTCCTTTATGTACGGCAGCTTTTCGGTTATCCCGTTTATATTCCCGATGCCGTCACCGTCAGTATCCTTGAAGGACTGCGGGTATATTTCATAAAACACAGCATTATCAAGCCAGTGCGGTCTTTTTGACATAGTAATGACCTCCGTATTCTATCTGATGAATATATTATAGCACAGATCTTATTATAAATCAATCACAAAAGAACGCAGACATAAGTTGACTATTGCCTTTTTCTGTGATATAATCTGTAAAAGCCGAGACCGCATTTTTCCATAAAGGAGCTGACATTTATGACATACGAGGAAGCTTTGACTGCTATCCCAAAGGGCAGGTATCGCCACTGCAAGGGTAATGAATATGAGGTTCTTGAAATAGCACACCACTCCGAAACTCTGGAGCCTATGGTAGTTTACCGTGCTCTTTACGGCAAGCAGGAGGTCTGGGTGCGGCCAGCCGAAATGTGGAACGAAAAGGTTGGAGATGTATTGAGATTTACAAAGATCGACTGATGTGAGGTGTCGCTATGAAACAGATAGATATGTTCCCGACAAGGTCAATTGGCGGACTTGAATACTGTATAGGACGTGTTTTTCCGTTCGGTGCAACTGTAATTGATGACGCAGTGAATTTCAGCATTTTCTCAAAAAAGGCTGACAGCTGCACTCTTGTTCTGTACAACAGAGGAGAGCGTGAGCCCTATGCCGAGATACCCTTCCCCGAAGAGTTTCGCATAGGGAACGTGTATTCAATGATGGTGTTCGGTATAAATATCGAGGACACAGAATACGGCTACCGCTTTTCGGGAGTAAACGACCCAAGCCTGGGGCTTCGCTTTGACAGCAGCAGGGTTCTTCTTGATCCTTATGCCAAGTCAGTTTCGGGCAGAACGGTCTGGGGCAGGCAGCCTGACACAGACAGACAGTTCGTTCATAGGGGTCAGCTCATTCGTGAGGATTATGACTGGGAGGGCGATAAGCCCCTCGAGATACCCATGAAGGATATCGTCATCTATGAAATGCACGTCCGCAGCTTTACAAACGGAGTTCATAGCGGCGTTAAGTTCCCCGGAACGTATTACGCAATAGTTGAAAAGATTCCCTATCTGAAGGATCTGGGCGTAAACTGTATTGAGCTTATGCCTATATTTGAGTTTGATGAGTTTGATAATACTCGTGAGATGAACGGAAAGAGGCTTTATAATTACTGGGGTTACTCAACGGTATGCTTCTTTGCTCCGAAGGCAGGCTATGCCGCAGCGGCACCGATAGGTATGGAAACAGATGAGCTCAAAAACCTTGTCAAAATGCTTCACAAAAACGGCATAGAGGTTATTCTTGATGTAGTTTTCAATCACACCGCAGAGGGCAACGAGGACGGCCCTGTTATCTCCTATAAGGGTATCGACAACAGGACGTATTATCTGCTCACTCCCGAGGGCTGGTACTATAATTTCAGCGGCTGCGGCAACACAATGAACTGTAACAATGCTGTAGTCAGAAATCATATCCTTGACTGCCTGAGGTACTGGGTATCAGCCTATCATATTGACGGCTTCCGTTTTGACCTTGCATCAATTCTCACTCGTGACAGCAGCGGAGCGCCTATGATCTCGCCGCCTATCCTTGAAACGATGGCACACGATGCTGTTCTCGGAAACACAAAGCTTATCGCTGAGGCGTGGGACGCAGGCGGACTTTATCAGGTGGGACATTTCCCCTCATGGAACCGCTGGAGCGAGTGGAACGGCAAGTACCGTGACTGTGTAAGACGCTTTATCAAGGGCGGAGCAGAATGTGCTCCCGAGTTTTACAACAGAGTAAGCGGCTCGGGCGACCTTTACGGAGGAAGAACAGCCGTGCTCCTTTCCGGAATCA
>ONLC01000082.1 GCA_900318545.1 uncultured Eubacteriales bacterium | reverse complement strand
GTATGGTACGACAGGTTTGAGATCTACCGCACGCCCCTCTGGACAAAGAATGAAAAATGCCGTGACTGCAAGGAGCGTGACTTCTGCGAGGGCGGTGCTTATCACAGCTGGGATTATGACAAAAACGAACAGCTTATGTGCTTTATTTGATAGGTAATAGGTAACAGGGAATAGGGAACAGGTATGGTATCGCCTTTGGCGATGTTTTGAATTGGGGCTCTGCCCTAGGTAATAATTAAGCCTCCGAGTTATTTGCTCGGAGGCTTGTTTTATGTCCTGTTTACCAAGGCTTGAAGCTTTTCATAGCTTTCCCGGGGGAGCTTGAATGCTTCGGAGCGTTTATTGTTTCTGTCTGAATAGTTATACTCAACGGTCATAATATCTTCTCCGAGAACCACCTTTTGTGATTCGCCGTTATATGCGTATTTAAGCTCTAAAGGGTTTCCTCCGCCGGCGGTGTCAAAGTCGGTCTGTTCGCAGGTCTGAGTTATCTCATCGACCAGCCCTGTGATCTGACTGATAGTGTCGGCATCGCTGATAGTATATTTATCACCGTGATTGTTCACAGAGATAGACAGGGGCTGTATTCTGATAAGCTTGATAAGCCCTTGTATACTTGTAAGACCTGTTCCCGTATAGTATTTCTTTCCGACTATAAGTGCGGTGTTATCATAATAGCCTATCCTGACTATTGGCTTTCCGTAATTGAAGGTATATCTCTCGGTAAAAACATATTCGCCCGAGGGCTCCTTTTCTGAGGTATGCGTGCTGTCAAACTCAGTGAGCCACACATCAATTTTTTCAATAGTTTCGGGGTCGCTTATTTCCCACTGCTCAGAGCTGTCCTCGTTTTCGTATGTGACAGTGATACTGTCCAAAGCGATAACATCGGGAGTGCTCTCTGTTATCCCCATACTGTCTGTCTTGCTTGTTTTTGTTTCAGCAGCAGATGAGGACTCCTTTTTATCCTCATCGCATGACGTAAAGCACAGGCAGACAGCGGTAAGCAGCACTAATATTCTTATACTTTTTCTGAATAAGGTATACATAACTATCACCTGTATTTGCCTTAAACAAAGCTCAGATACTCGCTGACTTCCTTCCTCTTGAAGGGTCTGGGTTCTCCGTTTGCATAGCCTATGGGGATAAGGGTCGAAACTGTTTTGCTCTCATCAAGGCCGATTATCTCAGCTACCTTTTCATCGGAGAAGATGCCTAGGATAACACTTGCAACACCGTTGTCATAAGCTGCCAGAGTGAACGCATGAGCCGCTATCCCTGCATCGAACATCTGCCACTCGTTGCCCTTGTTGGTTGTGAAGGTTCCGTCAGGGTTGTAGCCGCAGATATTCTTCTGAGAGGTAACTACCACCAGCTGCTGTGCTCCTCTGATGATCTTTGCGTTGTTTGGGTGTCCCATAACGCCCTCGTCTGCGATCTTATCAAGGATAGCCCTGTCCTCGACCACCACATAGCCAACAGTCTGCGAGTTCTTCCATGTCGGGGAGAACCTTGCCGCCTCGACTATCTTCTCTATTGTTTCGTGGCTCACTTTTTCCTCGGTGAACTGTCTTATGCTTCTTCTGCCCTTCAGTACTTCATTGAATTCCATAATAACCTCCTAGTTTCCGTCTGCTTCGTATTCTTCTATAGCCTTTACAAGCTCCATCGGTATGCTTCTTGCCCCTCTCACAGCGTAAACGCCGTACTCTTTAAGAGTCCCGAACGTAAACACCGAGGTGTCATACTCACGTACATATTTAAGATACACTATCCTGTTTTTGCCCTTGCCCTCAAGCTCCTCGACCTTCTCGGCCATAAACTTATACTTTATTGCCGATACCGGCGAGGTCACATATAGGTACACCACATCTCCCTGCTGAAAGTGATACCTCATCTGCCACGGGAGGGGTGTTTCGGGATGCTTTCTTATCGCCTCGTCAATGTCGTAGTAGTCGTTGTTCACGGGCACTATCCAGTAGGGTATACGCCTTACCGAGGCTGTCTTCTTGTGCGGCCTTGTGATCTGATAGCTCATATCCACAAGCATAAGTATCTCATCGGTATCGACTGTGCCGTTAAGGACTATAGTTATCCAGTTTTTCTTGTTCATGTGGTAGGCAGGGTACATACCCTCGTTCGTGAGTATCGAGCCTGTCATAAGAGGGTCGCACTTTACATCCAGGACAAAAGCATCTCCGCTTGCACCCATGATTATCTTTTCGAGCTTTACCTTCATTATCACACCGAACCACTTGCCCGTGTCGGTATGTCTCAGAGCGCAGGAATTCGGATCTCTTGCCCAGAGGTAATCGGGCGTTATGCCGTAAGCCTCTTTTATGCGTGCTAAAAGCTCGTCCTTCTGCTTTGCAATATCTGCCATCAGCTCACCTCATTCAAGATATTTTGCCCGAAGTGCGGCCATATCCTCATCACTCAATCCGAGACCCTCTCTGATAAAGCCGTCAAAGCCTCCGTATTTCTCATATATAGTTGTAACCGCACTGTCAAGGTAGTCCTCCTGAGCTGTGAACATATATGTAACAGCCTTAGATGAAGAATTCTCATCCTTGATGAAAATGGTTTTCAAAAACTCAACGTCCTTGACTATACATTCATTAGTGTATAAATAGTCTTCCTTGATGTTCTCCCACGAAACACCGAGGATATACTCAATTATGACAGCTGCAAAGCCTGCTCTGTCCTTGCCTGCTGTACAGTGCCAGAGAACTGCTTTCTCGCTGTTTTCAAGCAGAGTATCAAGAAATGTCCTGTAGGCATTAAGTGCCGACGCAGTCACAGGGAACGATGAATAAATGCCCTTCATGTAGGATAATGCGGCATCAGGGTCTTTGGACAGGGCATCAAGGTCTACCTCATCTGTATTCATTTCCCATGAAATTCCCGTTGTCAGTGATTCAAGAACGGAGCTGTGAATGCTCCTGACTCCCTTGATTTCAGGATCGGGCTGTTCAGCGGCTTCCTGCTTTGTGCGGAAGTCAACTATCACGTTTATAAGCTCTGAAAGCCTTTGCTGATCTGCCGCTGTAGCTTCAAGAAGCTGACCGCTTCGTATCAGCATACCGTTTTTTATCCTGCGGCCGTCAGCCCCGAGCATTCCGCCAAGGTCTCTGGTGTTTCTGAGTGCATCAAAAACAAGTCTTGTGCTTTTCATTATACCACTCCGTTTCTTTTTCTGTAATTAGTATACCCCGGGACACCATCAGGCACCCGGGGCGTAGTCTAAATGCTTATCATATAGGGCGTGCGTCTTCTGTAGCAGGTGAGAAACTCAAACCCTGCCTCTGCAGCTATCCTTATGCCCTCGTTAATGCCTGCACCGATGTCTGCCTTTTTGTGAGCGTCGCTCCCGACCGTGAGTATCTCTCCTCCCAGGTCGTGATAGAGCTTCACATATTCAAGCTCGGGAAGTGTTTTTCCTATCGGCTGTCTCAGACCCGAGGTGTTTATCTCTATACCCTTGTCATTATGGATAAGTGTACAAAAAATCTCTCTGATAATATCATCGTAGCGTTTCATATCGATCTGTACATCGCTTCTTTCAACGATGTATCTCAGCGGATATGTCAGGTGCCCCAGCACGTCGAAATTACCCCACTCGCACATTTCGAGCACTTCTTTGAAGTAGTCCTCAAGAAGGGCGTATATTTCACTGCTGTCCATATTTTTGTACTCAAGCCAGTAGAAGTCATCCTTACCCTTATTCATGTGGTGCGAGCCTATGATAAAGTCGAGCCTTGTATCCTTTATGATCTTCATGGCGGCTTCCTCATTCTGCAAGGGCTGAGCCAGCTCTATCCCGCAGATGAGCTCCAGCCTTCCGTTATAGATAGCCTTCAGGTCATCAAGCCTTGATATGCTCGCCTTTGCATAGTAGCGTGAGCCGTACATATCGGCATCTCTTATGTCCTCAGAGGGCGGCATCTCCCAGAAGTTGCAGTCGCAGTGGTCTGTTATGGCATAGTACTGCAAGCCCTTTGCAAGAGCCTCTTCTATCATAGCCTGAGCGTTGTCCTCAGCATCGGGTGAAAATGCAGAATGAGTGTGCATATCGCAGATCATAGTGACACCTTTCTATACGGGCATTATCAGTTTTTCAGCGAGTGCAGCGGAGCAGGTATCTGACCGCCCCTGTTTATAAATTTTGAGGAGCTCTCAGTGTGCAGCGGCATTATCGGACCCTTGCCGAACAGTCCGCCCCAGTCAAGAGCATCACCCACCTGCTTGCCTATAGCAGGGATTATTCTTACAGCTGTAGTCTTTGTGTTCACCATGCCGATAGCCGCTTCGTCAGCGATGATAGCGGCAATAGTGTCGGGCTCGGTATCACCGGGAACACAGATCATATCAAGTCCTACAGAGCATACAGCCGTCATAGCTTCAAGCTTGTCAAGGCAGAGCGTTCCTGCCTCGGCTGCATCTATCATGCCTGCGTCCTCTGAAACTGGGATAAATGCTCCCGACAGTCCTCCTATGCGTGAGCAAGCCATAACTCCGCCCTTCTTGACTGCATCATTGAGCAACGCCAGACAAGCGGTAGTTCCGTGAGTTCCGCAGCGTTCAAGGCCTATCTCTTCAAGGATATGAGCTACAGAATCACCAACAGCCGGGGTCGGAGCAAGCGACAGGTCAACGATTCCGAACGGTACGCCCAGTCTCTCGGAAGCCTTCTGTCCGACCAGCTGTCCGACTCTTGTGATCTTGTAGGAAATAGTCTTTATAACATCGGAAATCTTAGTTATATCAGCATCGGGATATTTTTTTAGTGCTGCCCGTACAACTCCCGGACCCGAAACTCCGACATTTATCATGCAGTCAGGCTCACCTACACCGTGATAAGCTCCTGCCATAAACGGGTTATCCTCAACAGAGTTGCAGAACACAACAAGCTTTGCAGCACCGAAGCAGTCCTGATCGACCGTTACCTCGGCACACTGCTTTATTATTCTTCCCATGATCTTGCAGGCATCAAGGTTTATGCCTGTCTTTGTCGAGCCTATGTTGACCGAGGAGCACACCCTCTCGGTAGAAGCCAGAGCCTCGGGGATAGACTCGATAAGCTCGAGGTCGCCCTCGGAGAAGCCCTTCTGCACCAGTGCTGTGTAGCCGCCTATGAGGTTTACTCCCACAGCCTTTGCAGCCTCGTCCATAGCCTTTGCAAAGGGTACAGGCGAGCACTTGCAGGCAGCCGAGATAATAGCAATCGGTGTTACGGATATTCTCTTGTTGATGATCGGGATACCAAGCTCCTTTTCGATCTGCTCGCCAACCGAAACAAGATTTTTTGCCTTTGAAGTTATCTTTTCATAGACCTTCTTGCAGGCCTTGTCAATATCGGGGTCGATGCAGTCGAGCAGGGAAATTCCCATAGTTATCGTTCTGATATCAAGGCACTCGTCCTGTATCATTCTGATAGTTTCAAGTATGTCGTATTGATTAATCATTCCGTTGAAAGCTCCTTAATTTAAATATGATGCATACAGTTGAAGATATCCTCGTGCATTACGAGCACCTTCAGTCCCCACTCTTCTTCGCCCTTTTTGCTGAGAGAATCAGCCATTACAGCGAAATCGGTATTCAGCTTCGACACATCAACGAGCATGATCATTGCGAACAGCTCCTCAATAACAGACTGAGTCACCTCTATCACATTTGCATTATATTCAGCACAGGCGGTGCTTACCTTAGCAAGTATGCCGACTGCGTCCTTTCCTATAACAGTTACTACTGCTCTCATAAGAAATACTCCTTTCAAAATTAACTTCCTACATTATATCATAAAAGCGAAGCGTTATGATATAATTGCCCGATATGCAGGGAGCAAATCTCCGATTTGCGTATCTGCAAGGGCTTTTTGATCAGATATAATGAATGCTTCTGCATTCATTATATCATATATCTACGCTAAAGTCAATTATTGACACGAAAAATTAATACTGATGCTCTCCGCACAAACCAAAAGCCGAAGGCGGAAAATGCCTTCGGCTTTGCAGCTTTTATTCTGTTTCTATATCGGATTCATTGTCCTGTTCGGTCTGCAGGGCTGCCTTGTACGCTGCATTTTTCTTTTTATACTCGGTGAGGATAATCAGCAGTATCGGGTTGCCTGCAAGATTGAACCAGGGTATCAGCATATCATTGTAGATGTTATTGGAGCTAAACGTGCTCCAGAGAAAATACAGTGCTCCTCCCGATAAGGCAAGCACTATCAGCCCGACAGGCAGCTTTTCTATCGCCATATAAACCAATACCATAAGAGCCGATGCCCCCAGCAGCACAAATATGATAATGTCGTTATCATGCTTGATGTAATCATCTAATGTGCTGCAATTGATTAAGATCAGAGCATAGGCGACGATAGCTGAGAGCGGCACTAAAGTGGCAAAGCCTCTGAGCTTTGTCAGCATCATGAGGATATACCCGAGTACAGCCCCTCCCATGACTACTATAGATGCCTGAAGCACCATCAGCTCATACTTATCCATAGATATCCACTGGTCACCATGTATACTTGCCAGATAATTGACAGAGTGGAACAGCTCACTTATCCTTTTGTTGATGGTCTGATCAGATACTATGGTTATTATTATACCTATAAAGGCAACTGCTATAAGTAAGTAATATAGTATCTTTCCGTCATTTGGCCTTGCAGCGGCAGGCTCTGAGCCTATATCTCCTGAGGTCACGACATCGAACTCAGCCGTGTCAGCACTTGGATCAAAAGCCGCAGCGGGAGCGTCGGCAGGCTTGGCCGCACCGCACATACCGCAGAACCTGCTCTCCTGAGGGTTTGTGTGACCGCAGCTGCATACCCAGTCAGCCGAAACCGCAGCCCGAACGTTCGGGGCAGCATTTTCCTGCATTTTTCTCTGCTTGCGTTTCGTGTATGCATCCACAGCCTTGTCCACAGCCATATCGCCTGCCTTGTATAATGCATTTTCCAGTGCTCTGATTACAACAAAGCCCAGTATTGAAACGCCCAGCAGTGTTATTACTGCAAGCACTATGTTTTCCGTTGACACCTGCACGAGCAGTGCCAGCATTATTCCAATAAAAATCGAATTGTAAGCATAAGTTTTTCTCATGATGAATCTCTCCTAAGATCAGTATTTCGGCAGCACCATTCTCTTCTCGACCACATCGGCTACGAGCTGTATTGCATTTTTGTAGCCTGTTTTCGATAATATGCTCTTTACATGGAATTTCACCGTGTTTTCCTTTACGCCCAATGTCTGAGCTATCTCGCTGTATTTGTTTCCGCTCACAAGCTCTCTGATGACCTGCAGCTCACGGTCTGTAAACTCGCTGCTGTCGGCAAGCCCTATTTTCAGTGAGGGGCTCTTCTCAGGGTATACGGACTCTCCGTTCATTGTCCTTCGGCATATATCTATAAGGTCTATGCTTCCGTATTCCTTGTACCAGAAGCTGTCACAGCCGCCCCTCCTTGCCTTTTCAATAAAGGAGTACTCGGGCATTGAGGTCATAATGATGATTTTGATATGAGGATAAAGCTTTTTTATCTTTTCGGCAGCTCTGAGCCCCGATTCATCATCTGCTGTGCATACGTCCATAAGTATGAGGTCTATGCCCTCGCCCATGCAGACTATCTCGGCATTGGCGGCATTTTCTATAGATGTCACTATGCTGTAGTCGGGCATTTCGGAGATCCTTCTCTCGATAGACTCCCTCGATATCCTTGAGTCCTCAACCAGAAGCACTCTCGTCATATAAGTTCCTCCTCTTCGTTATAATCCTGAGGCAGGCTGATCACAAGTGCAAAGCCGTCCTCAAAGCTGTAGCTGAGTCCTGCACCCTCACGCTCCAGTGTTTTTCTCAGGTTTCCGAGTCCTCCGCCCTCGGAGATGTTCTTTTCGGGAGGTCTGCCGTTGTTTGATATCTTTATAATGCAGGTGCTTTTATCACGGCTGATCTGCGTTTTCAGAGCTGTTGCTCCGCCGTGCCGTACAGCATTTGTAAGTGCCTCTCTGATAGCCGTGTACATAAGCAGCTGATAACTTCGCTGAGCAGGCCTTTCGCCTGTTATCTCCAGCCTGCAGCCGATAAGGTCAGCGCCCGTATGGATGAGTTCCAATTCAATCTCGCGCTCGAGGAGATATGGGCGCTCATCGCAAGAGCCAACAAATACATAGACGAGAAGATGCCTTGGGCGCTTGCCAAGGA
>ONLC01000068.1 GCA_900318545.1 uncultured Eubacteriales bacterium | reverse complement strand
GCGAGCGTAGCCGAGGAACACGCCGAGGGCTGATTCTGCACTGTTTTTGAGTTTATCGACAGACTGAACTCCGCACCGAAAAAGTGCGGAGTTTTATATTTGCAGTACTTATTTTACCTTGGTCTCGAAGCCGTTTACCTCGATCTCGGGGTCTTCAAGGTCTATTACTATGCAGCGTCTGCCGTCAATGACCTGAGTTTTTACCTTGTCAACAGCATCACGCTTTATGTTCACTGTTATTGAGGGCATAGCCACAACGGTTTTGGTATCTATCAGGTTCTGTGCTGTGAGCGGCTTGTCGCCTGCCTTGCTCTCATATACCTTCGGCAGAGCCTCCAGCTTCTCAGAGCTTACCCCCGACTCCCAGAGTATCTGCGAAAGGGTCTTGTTATCGACCTTGGGTATCTCGGTCTCGTGAGCATTCTGATCTACAAGCTCCTTTATCTTTGTGTTCACCGAGGTTATAAGCTCGTAGTCAAGCTCCTCTCCGACTACATTTTCGAGTATCTTCTTGAAGGTGTTTCTCTCATTATCATAGGACATCTTGAACTCACAGCCCAGCAGCTCCTCGACTATGGAAACATTGGGCTTTTTAGCGTTCTTCGAGTAGCAGAGCACACCGTTCACATCGGGAGCTCTGTCATTAAAGAGAGGGAAGAGGAAGCCGTCTGTGGGCAGCTCAACCACTCTGTCGGAGCGTGTGTTCTTGGCTATGGAATTGTGCTCGATATCGTATACAAGACCGTCTATCCTGAGTGTTACAGGGCATACAGCCGTGATGATGAAGCGGTAGTTTGTATCGGCTTCTTCGGTGAGCTCGTCCATTTTGTTCTTTTTCAGCACCGAGTATGTACAGTGAGCCGTGAACACCGCATAGGTTGAAACATACTCCATTTTCTCGGCAACCGTATCTATGAACTTCCTGTTCAGCTCATCATTCTCGAGCTTGCTTCCCAGAAGCTCATAGTAAAACTCCTGCATACCGCCCTCAAGCTTTGCATCCTTTGGGAACTCGTATTCGCTTAGGTTCTTGCCTATAGTACCGCTGAGCACCTTTTTCAGATTCGCAGTTATGAGCTCGCACTCATCGGGCTCAATCGAGATAAAGGGCTTGCTCTCTGTCAGCTTGACGTTTTTTTCGGCATCTACAAAGGCAGTGAGTACTCTGTCTATGGTAAAAAGCCCCGAGTCGCCTCCGAACTGCTTTTTTATTTCATTGATCTCTTTTTTGTTCATAGTCATTCTCCTTTTTTAATATGCTCAATTATTATACCACGTTGCGAAAAAATTTGCAAGTATGATTTATATTTCTCTGCTCATATATGCCTATCGTGAAAACTTACTATTCGGAATTTGAAAGTTTTGTGTTAGAGCGTTTACAGCTCAATTACAGATATTACAGTATGGCGCTTAAATATTGACGGCTCGGGAAGCTTGTGGTATAATGTAGAAAAATGGCGGGGTGTGTATAGAGCCTCGCAGCAGGGGAAGAAGGTGGAGTAATGTTAGATATCGGTGAGAGACTTGCCTCCTATGAGCCTTTGTGGGAGAACTGGTATAAGGACAGCTATCTCGGCGGAGGAAACTCGGGAAGGGTATACAGGCTTAAACAGAATTTCTTTGGGGAAACAAGATATTCGGCAGTTAAGGTCATACCGATAGATCTGAGCCATGAGCTCGGTGATGCGGCTGATCCTGTAATGTTTATCGAGCAGCAGAAGGCTGTTGTGGTAAACGAGATAAAGAATATGTATCAGCTGAAGGGCAAGGAGCATATTGTTCAGTGTCTGGCTCACAGCATAAAGGATATCCGCAATGAGCAGGGGCAGGTAGTGGGCTTTGATGTGCTCATACAGATGGACTACTATATCTCTCTGCCCGAGTTTATGCAGAAGTACGGCCCTCTCTCTGAAGGTGAGGTGTTAAGACTTGCTCTTCATATCGCTGACGGTATAAAGTCTATGCATGAGATAGATATGCTCCACAGAGATATAAAGCCCGAAAACATCTATGTAGACAGCAAGGGAAACTTCCTTCTCGGAGACCTCGGTATTGCAAAGCAGGAGGAGCTTATTAGCTATCAGACCTTTGCAGGCACAAGACCCTTTATAGCTCCCGAGGTGTGGAAGGCATCTCAGACGCAGGAGAGGTATACAAAAACTGCGGATATATATTCGTTCGGCATAATGCTTTATTATCTCCTGAATGGCAACAGGATACCTCTTGTGAGCGAGGAAAGCTCTGCCATGAAGGAGGACAGGGCAGTCTTTGACAGGATAAACGGAAAGGAATTTCCGCCGCCCTCGGGCTGCTCGGAGCTTATGGCAACTATAGTTATGCAGTGCTGTGCTTATGAGCCTATAAACAGGTTCAGAACTATAGGTGCTGTGATAAGGTCGTTGAAGGAGCTTCGTGACAGGAGCGAGCCTGAGCCTGTCCCTTATGATAAATATGCAGCTATGTACGGTGTCAGTGAGGCAGCGGTGCCGCCTCCCGAGCCTGTGAGAGTCAACCGCAGACCCGAGCCTGCAACCGTCAACTACAACAGGGAAGCCGTAAGAGAGGCTGAAAAGAAGCGTCAGGCGGAGAATTTCCAAAAGGCAGAGCTGCAGCCTGTCAGGATAGAGCAGGCGTCGTCTGCAAAAACTGTAGCGATAGTGGTTATATCGGCAGCTCTTATTCTTATGGCTATGGCAGTGGTGTTTCTGCTTGTGCTCAGAAAGAGCGAGAACTCCCGTGAGCGTGCCGAGAGGATAGCATCGGTAACGGTGACTACTACCAAAGCAAGCCCTGTAAGCTCCGAGGCTGATGAGAGCTCAAAGAGCGAAGCTGCAACAACTACCACTACGACCTCGAAGCGTACAACTACAACAACTACTACCACTACGACCACCACAACAACGACTACCACAGCTAAAACGCTGCCTGCTGATGAATATATCCCCGAGGATGCGGCTTATATGACGACTATGTACGCAGCCTCGCCTTATATAAGGCTCAGAAAGGGACCCTCCTATGATTATGCTGCGGTGATGGACGAGCTTCTTCCGGAGGGGGCAGGGCTTGAGATATTCTCGGAGTATTATAATGAGGATACGGGCGAAACGTGGGTGTATGCCGACTACAGCGTATACTCGGGCTGGTGCGTGAAGTCGCTTCTTTCGGACGAGGAGCCTGCTGTTTATGATGTGACATCACCTACATACTATACGGAGGATACTGTATCTGTAAAGGTGCTGGCGAATGAATTGGAGATAAGGTCGGGCCCGAGCGAGAGCTATGATGTCATAGGCTATGCCGATATCGGAGATACCGCCTATCTGAAGGGCTACCGCATAGACCCATACACCGACAGGTGGATATACATTGAGTATGACGGTACAGAGGGCTGGGTGCAGACAAACAGCTACGGAAGGAGCACCGTCGAAATAGAAAAAGAACAGAGCTATGATGATGACGATGATGACGGCTTTTTCAGCTGGTTCTGGTAAATGATCTGACAGCGGACGGGAGATATCCTGTTCGCTGTTAGTTTTATCCATATTTGTAAAATGTGCTCCGGGCTACTTTACAAACATTAAATGTTGTGCTATAATTAATGTGAATAACTATGATGTTCAAGGGCGGTGAAGCTATGGATATGATAAAGGTTTCGGAGCATAATGAGCTTCTGAACAGTATGCTTGATAATATTACAGACGGAGTTTACTGCGTAGATGTTCACAGAAGGATAATGTACTGGAACAAGGCGGCAGAGCGTATCACAGGCTACAGCAAGGAAGAAATGATAGGCAGAACCTGCTTTGATTCTCAGCTCGACCATATCGACAAGAAGGGAAGACCGCTCTGCAATCTTCTGTGTCCGCTGGTGGGAACGATATTTGACGGCAGAGAGCGTCATGAGCAGGTTTTCGTCAGAAACAAGAACGGACACCGCCTGCCTATTATAGTAAACACATTTCCGCTGGAGCTGAACGGTGAAACTATAGGTGCGGTTGAGGTCTTCCAGGACTGCGTTGCACCGACCTATGATGACAATATTATTGACGAGCTCTCCGAGGCGGCTATGCACGATGAGCTCACAGGTATGCCGAACAGGAGCTACCTTAATAACTTCCTGATCTATAAGCTGAAAGAGAGCCTGCGTTTTATAAGACCTTTCGTGCTCCTCTTTGCGGATATAGACAATTTCAGAGATTTCAACAACCGCTACGGCCATACAGAGGGCGATAATATTCTAAGGTGCATAGCTATAAAGCTTCGTACAAGGGCACGTAAGGACGACCTTATCGGACGCTGGGGCGGTGAGGAGATAATTGGTATTTTCAGCGGTGCCGAGGACTGCGATGAGCAGATAATCGGTGAGAAGTTCAAACGCTGGATAGACGAGGTAGAGCTTGAGCATAACGGACAGAAGCTTAAGGTTACGGTCTCTGTCGGGGTTACAGCTGTAAGGCGTGACGATACGCTTGAGTCGCTTATCAGCCGTGCGGACAAGCTTATGTACATAAGCAAAAACACAGGTAAGGACCGTGTGACCACAGACGACTACCTCAGACAGATGCACACTGATGATTAAACCTTCAGAAAGGAGGCTTTCACAATGGATATCAGGATCCCCGACAGGATAGTTGAAATGAGTGCAGACAGAATGCCCGGAGGCTTTATGATCTATCGGGACAATGAGTCTGAGGAGATCATATATGTCAACGATAAATTTCTGGAAATTCTCGGCTGTGAGAGCCTTGACGATGTCACTGCAAGCTACGGAAAGGGCTTTAAGGATATCGTCTATTACAGAGATATAAAAAATGTGGAAGCGAGCATTTACAATCAGATAGTGCAGGGCTTTAACACCTTTGACCATGTGAATTACAGGGTCTGCAATAAGGCGGGAAAGCTTAAATATATCGAGCATTACGGTCAGCTTGTTGAGGACGAGGAGCTTGGGCGTGTGTTCTATGTGTTCCTGATAGATACAGACACAAAGCACATAACCTATGAGCTCAACCGCCTGACGGGTCTGCCGGGTATGCACAGGTTCTATGAATTCTCGAAAAAGCTTTTAGACCTTAATGCACTGAACCCCAATGCTCAGAGCTTTTCTATTGCATATTTCAATATCAATCATTTCAGCTCAGTAAACCTTAAATACGGAGTGAAGGCAGGAGATGAGTTCCTGCTCAATGTAGCTCAGATATTAAAGCACATTTTTCCCGATGACTTCCTCGCACACCTGTCGAATGACCGCTTTGCGGTGCTGACTGAATCGGAGGGGCTGTCGAGCCGCATAACCTATGTGAGAAACCTCATCAAGCAGCAAACCGCCGACCTTAAAACCGAGCTGAAGGCAGGCATATATAACTTTGAGGATAACAGCATCAGCCCCGAAAAGGCCTGCGGCTATGCTCAGTTTGCCTGCGACAGCATCAAGGAAAGGCCTTCGGTCTACGTTGCGGTGTATGATGAGAAAATGATGCACGAGTTCGAGCAGAGGCAGTTCGTGGTTGACAACATAGACAATGCCGTAAAGAGCGGCCATATCGAGGCGTTTTATCAGCCTGTTGTCAGAACGCTCAGCCAGAAGGTATGCTCGGTTGAGGCTCTTGCCCGCTGGAGAGACCCCGAGAGAGGTCTGCTCTCGCCTGCGGTATTTATTTCAGCTCTCGAGGATAACCGCCTTATCCATAAGCTTGACTGCTGTATGATAGAGCTTATCTGTCAGAACTACAGACGTCTTGTTGACAGGGGCGAAAGGCCGATACCTGTGTCCTTTAATCTGTCAAGGATAGACTTTTTGCTCTGCGATATTTTCAGGTTTGTAGACGATACGGTTACAAAGTACGATGTACCGAAGAAGATGCTCCGCATCGAGATAACAGAGAGCGTTATCATCAGTGAGTATGATTATATAACCTCGGTTATTGATAAGTTCAGAGCAGCAGGCTTTGAGATATGGATGGACGACTTCGGAAGCGGATATTCATCTCTGAATGTTCTGAAGGACTTTGCCTTTGATAAGCTGAAAATTGATATGCTTTTCCTTTCTACCTTCAATCAGAAGACCAAGGATATTCTGATGTCAATAGTCAGAATGAGCAAGATCATCAATGTTGATACTCTCGCTGAGGGCGTTGAAACTGAGGAGCAGTTCGAGTTTCTGAAAAACATCGGCTGTGAAACTGTTCAGGGCTTCTGGTTCGGAAGGCCTCTTCCATACGATCAGACTATAGAGCACATCAGAAACAGGGGTCTTGTTATTGAGGAGGACTACGAGGAGGAGTTCTACGACCCTGCGGGCAAGGAGGACTTCCTGACCGATGTTTCAATGTCGCTTATCTATGATGACGGAAAGCATTTCAGGTATCTGTTTGCAAATGACAGGCACAAGGCCCTTCTGAAAAACCTCGGGCTGAACGATACAAATTTCGTTGAGAAAATGGTAAACAGCAATTTGACGCCTTTCTCGCCTGCTATCAGAGAGTTTATAAGAAAGCCTGCAAGAAGCCGCAACCGTGAGGAGCTCTATTACACGGCTCACGGAAGATATATCCGTATACTTGTCAGAACGCTCTCCGAGCATAACGGGCACTATATCCACAAGCTCAGAGCCAGTGATATGACGCATAATGTCGATGCCTAAAAGAGCGATGAGCTGGACAACGCTCTCAGAAGCGTGTTCCAGCTTTATAAGGCTGTTTATAGAGTCAGCGCTGATGACCATATTTGCAGGAGACTGTTCTCCAATTCGTATTTTGCAAGCAAGACAGAGGCTAAACAGCGGTCACAAAACATCAGAGATGAATACAGCGGCTATATCTATCCTGCCGACAGAAGCCGCTACCTGGAGTTTTCGTCGATAGAGAGCGTCGGGCAGCGTATCGCCGGCTCAAAGAACGGCTTTATATCCGATTGCTTCAGGGTTGTCAATGCAAGGGGCGAATATGAATGGTCACTGCATACGATACTCAGTATACCGAATGCGAAGAAGAGAGAGTATCTCTATTGTATTTCGGATATAATCACCGATGATACTCCGCTGTCGGTGCGTCACGATAAGATGCTTTCTCAGCTTTATGATACTTAAAGATCACGGGCTTCGCTTTTGCGGAGCCTGTTTTGTAATATTTTTATATAATATAAAAATTTATGCTTGAAAAACTAGTTATAATGTGCTATACTCTTTCTAACATAGTTTAATATTTTTGGAGATGATGCTATGCCAAACCCAATTCTGCCGCTTTGGGAGTATATCCCCGATGCCGAACCGAGGGTCTTCGGAGACAGGGTCTACCTGTACGGCTCTCATGACAGACCTGCAAGCGAGGAGTTCTGCGACTGGAAGCTTAAAGTATGGTCAGCAGATGTAAATGACCTGAACAACTGGAAATGTCACGGAGACAGCTTCCGTACCAAAGACGGAACTGACCGCAAGGCTGATACCTCGGAGTGGACAAATAATCTGTTGTTTGCTCCTGATGTTGTCGAGAAAGACGGGAAGTACTATCTTTACACCTACATAGTCGGAACTGAGGGTGCAGTCAGCGTTTCAGATAAGCCCGAGGGGCCATTTAAGCTGATCGGCAGATATAACTGGAAGGGCAAAGAGGTCGGTGATGAGGGTACCTTCAATGACCCCGGAGTGCTTGTTGATGACGACGGAAGAGTGTATGTTTATTACGGATTTGAGCAGTCGAATATGAATGAGCTCGATGCAAACGATATGCACACCGTTATTGACGGCTCATATATGAGACCTGTTATCCCCGACAGCGAGGACGTGCCTGCCGAGGAGCGTTTCTTTGAGGCAAGCTCCCCGAGGAAGATAGGAGATACCTACTATATGATCTATTCTCCCTGCAAGGGCAGCAGGCTTGCCTATGCAACCTCAGATTCACCGAGAGGACCCTTCACCTACAGGGGCTATATCATAGACAATGAGGTAGATTACCCGGGCGGAAACGATCACGGCTCTATCGCCTGCATAAACGGTCAGTGGTACATCTTCTACCATAAGATGACCAACGGCACTATAATGTCAAGACGTGTGTGTGCCGAGAAGATTGAGATCCTTCCCGACGGAACTATACCGACAGTTGAAATGACCTCGCTGGGCTTTGAGGACGCTCTTGACCCGTATATGATAACTCCTGCCGAGATAGCCTGCGTTCTTAAAGGCGGCTGCTTTATCACAGAGCACGATATCTTTGAGAGGACGGTCACGAATATAAAGGACGGCTGCATCATCGGATATAAGTATTTTGATTTCGGTGATGACTTCACAGGTGACAGCCTGCAGCTTGCTGTAAAGATCAGGGGCATGGGTACAAAGTGCCGTATGAGGATACTTGCCGACAGCTATGAAAACGGCGAGGAGCTTGGTGTTCTCGATATCGGAACAGGCGACGGCTCTTATAAATGCAGGATAAAGAACATCACAGGCAGACACTCGATATTCTTCGTGGCTGACCACAAGATAACTGACTGGACAGCTCAGTTTTTTGAAGGAAAACAGCTTTTTGAGCTCGTTGAGTTTGTATTCATAAAATAGAAGTGGTAATTATGAAAGTGAAGAAGATAGTTTCGGGCTCATAAGAATACATTCCCTCTCCCTTTTCGGGGGAGGGATTTGATGCTTTGGAGGTAAATATGATGAATATAGAAAAGGAGCTGAAAGTCCTGCTTACAAAGGAGCAGTATAATAGGCTCAGCAGGGAATTTGAGTGGGAGCACACAATAGAACAGAGAAACCACTATTTCAGATGTAAGAACACAAAGCTGTTTTCAAGCATCAGAGTAAGGCAGATAGGTGAGCGCTTCTTCTTGCAGATTAAAATGCCTGTATCGGAGGAGGGTGCTTTGTCTGTAAAGAAGGAGTTTGAAAAGGAGCTGTCATCGGTACCGCCTGTGATTTTGGCAGGGGAGCTGAAAGAGCTCACAGGTGCGGATTTCGCAGATGCAGTCGGTATGGGTGAGCTTTTTACTCTGAGAAAGACAGCAATGATCGGCAGCTGCGAGGTCTGCCTTGATAAGAGCGAGTATCTCGGACGCACAGACTTTGAAATGGAGCTCGAATATACAGGTGAGTACCCGACTGAGCTTGTCGGACGGATCGAGGCTTTCGGGATAAGCTTTGATAAGCCGCCTGTGGGTAAGTATGCGAGGTTTATTGAGGCTTATAAAAATATGTAGGTTTACAATAGATGTGAGACAAAATTAAGAAAAAAAGATAGCGAACCAGCATGAACCTGTGTTACAGTTAAGTTGCTACACAAAAAAAGCAACA
>ONLC01000076.1 GCA_900318545.1 uncultured Eubacteriales bacterium | reverse complement strand
AGACTCTGTCTCGTGCTCTGTTTAGGGCTCTGCCCTAAAAACCCGCAAGCCGCTATCGTCCGGCTTGGCGAACTCTTTTTCTAAATCCTTGGCATTCTATTATTACTTAGCTTGCACTATTTTTCTTTGCGGTCAAGGCAGGATAAATTTTAAGCAAATGTACGTCGCGAAGGCGGTGCAGGGTTTTCCCTGCCCGCTATCGTCCGGCTTGGCGAACTCTTTTCTTAATCTCTTGGCAGGCTCTTAAACGCAGCTTTGTGCCCGAATGGGCATACATCGCCGTAGGCGATACCTTACCTATTCCCTATTCCCTATTATCTATTACCTAAAAAATTGGCGTCCGCTCTCTTTCGGAGCAGACGCCGCTTTCGTGAGTTGTTGTGCAAGACGCTTTTGCTTGGCCTCGCTTTTGATATATAGCTTTAAGGATATTACCGCAGAACAGACCATCATCGTTCCGAGCAGTACTGCCGCTGCATCTATCTTCGCCAGCAGTAAAAGCCCGAACATCATTGCCGCCCTTATAACAGCCTTCAGCCACCAGTTCTCTCCGTCATTTGAGTTTATGCTCAGAAGCATTACAGGTATTGCTATCATGTCTTTTTCCTCCCCATATCTGTGTTTTACTGTTTCAATGTATACAGTATAGCACAGATGTTTATTTTTGTGGGGAAAATTTTTGGACAGTAAAAAAATTATTTCAGCATAGCCGTAAGCTTCTTCACAAAGCCTTCTCCTGCGATGCCGTTTTGCTTATAGCCCCACTTCGAGAGCAGACCGTTCACAACCTTCTCGGTGCCCTCTCCGAAGCCCTCGTCAACAGTGATGTGCGTGCCGATAAGCTTCTTTGCCTCAGCCAGCGAGAGCATGGATTTAAGCTCATATACCCCGAGGTTACGGTCGCCCTTTTTCATTCCCTTGCTGTCGAGTGTCTTCGCAGGAGATGACTTCGGATATCCGTTCAGTCCTGCTGACTTTATAAGGGCAGGGTAGTCCTTGTAGGCGTAGTCGCAGTCGCACTTGCCCGTGACACCGCTGACCGAGCCCGAAGAGGTGTACTGCCACATTCCGTAAGTGCCGTTATATGAGGGCTTCTGCACGTCAAAGTTTGCGACCCAGATATCGTACTTCGACCTGACGGAAGCAGGTACCTTGTTCTCTAAGAATGATACATAGCTGTACAGCGATACATAATAGCCTTGCTGTTCCATATAGGAGCAGAACTTCGTGATGATATTTCCGATCATGTCGGCAGAGAGTGAGGACTGCGTTCTGTCCTCAATGTCGAAGGCAACAGGGTAGTCAAACCTTTTGCCCTTGATAGCCCTGCAGAAGGTTTTTGCTTCTTCGAGAGCCTGAGCCTCGTTAAGGGCATACGAATACCAGTAAGCTCCGACTCCAAGTCCTGCCGAAACTGCTTTCTTGTAGTTCTCTTCAAATCTTTCGTCTTTCTGGCTGTCAAATCTGCCGTAGCCTGCGTTGAGCATTACAAATCTAACGCCTGCGGCTTTTGCTTTTTTCAGATCAACGCTTCCCTGCCAGTGTGAAACGTCGATGCCCATAGTTTTACTCATCGGTGTTGTTGTCTCCTTTCTTTTTAGCTGTCTGTGTTCCGAAATAGAACGAGATTATAACAGTGAACACGGTCATAAGGTCGTCCTTGTCTGTCCGCCCGAGGACGGCCGAGATACAGAACACGAGTGTTATCATCAGTGTTACTATAGATTTAACATCTATAAGCTTAGCGAGCCTTTCTTTCATACTATCCTCTCCTTTATTGAGTCCTTGTACGTTCGATAGCCGAGATACGCTGTTCAGCGACGCTCAGCCGTTCGATCATACCGCTTTGTCTTGCGACTGCACGTTCAAGCTGTTCAAGCCGATACAGGAGCAGGCTGTTCTGTTTGTCCTGTTCGGAGCGTGACCTCTGAGCGGCAGACCTCTGCACCAGCAGCTGACAGATAACGCTTGCAGCCGCAGTAATGAGAGCAGTGATTATTGCAGTATCCATTTATGCACTTCCTTTCAAAAGACCTCTTCAACTATCCCTCAAAAGGGGTAATTTTGTTGCATAAAAAATGCAACAATTGCTGAAATATGACCGGATTAAAAGATTTATCATTTGTTTGCACAAAACAGATCATCAGAATTTATGAAGTCTGCACTATCCGGCTTTGCGGCTGCTATTGAAAAGCTGTAACAAAGCTATGACGCGAAGGCGGTGCAGGGTTTTCCCTGCCAACAATTGCTGAAATATGACCGGATTAAAAGATTTATCATATGATTGCACAATACGGACTCTTTTCTTTTGTGGAGAATGCATAGCTCTCCTTATATAATATGACAACGGCAAGCTGTTTGCCCCAAAAAACAACCAAACAAAGAGAACACCAAACACCCCAAACCCATCACCCGCCCGAGCACCCTGCTATATCATAAAAAATTAACTAAAAGGGTATTTACAAATCAGTTAAAAAGTGGTATAATGTAATAGTTAATATGGACAAGCTGTAATTTGGGCTCGTTCAGAACTGCTCCGAAGCTCTTCGGAGCTTAATTTCCGATTTGCGGAAAATATTAAGAAAGGTTGGTTCAAAACATGGCCAGAAAAATGAAAACCATGGATGGTAACAACGCTGCCGCTTGGGCATCGTACCCGTTTACGGAAGTCGCTGCTATCTATCCGATCACTCCGTCATCCGTTATGGCAGAGGTAACAGACCAGTGGTCCGCTAAGGGACAGAAAAACCTGTTCGGTACTCCTGTTAAGGTTGCAGAAATGCAGTCTGAGGCAGGTGCTTCGGGAACTGTTCACGGTTCTCTTGCTGCAGGTGCTCTTACTACCACCTACACCGCTTCTCAGGGTCTTCTCCTGATGATCCCTAACCTCTACAAGATCGCAGGTGAGCTTCTTCCTTGCGTTATCCACGTTTCTGCAAGATGCGTTGCTTCGCACGCTCTTAATATCTTCGGAGATCACTCCGACGTTTATGCCTGTCGTCAGACCGGATTCGCTATGCTCTGCTCGTCAAACGTGCAGGAGGTAATGGATCTGGGTACTGTAGCTCACCTTGCTACTATCGAGGGCAGAGTTCCGTTCATTCACTTCTTCGACGGCTTCAGAACATCTCATGAGATCCAGAAGATCGAGACATGGGATATGGAAGACGTAAGAGAGATGGTAAACTTCGAGAAGGTCGATGAGTTCAGAAAGAGAGCTCTTAATCCTGAGCACCCTGTACTCAGAGGTACAGCTCAGAACCCTGATATCTTCTTCCAGGCTCGTGAGGCTTGCAACCCTTACTATGATGCAATACCTGGTATCGTTGAGGAGTACATGAACAAGGTAAATGCCAAGATCGGCACTGACTACAAGCTCTTCAACTACTATGGTGCTCCCGATGCAACTCATGTTATCGTTGCTATGGGCTCTGTATGCGATACTATCGTTGAAACTATTGACTACCTCAATGCTAATGAGGGAACAAAGCTCGGTCTTGTTAAGGTAAGACTTTACAGACCTTTCGTTGCTGAGAAGCTCGTTGAGGCACTTCCTTCAACTGTTGAGCAGATCTCTGTTCTTGACAGAACTAAGGAGCCCGGTTCCGAGGGCGAGCCTCTTTACCTTGACGTTGTTGCAGCTCTCAAGGGAACTCAGTTCCATGACATCCCTGTTGCAAGCGGCAGATACGGTCTTGGTTCAAAGGATACAACTCCTGCACAGATCAAGGCTGTTTACTGGAACGCAAGCTGGAAGGAAGACTTCAAGCCCAGGTTCACTATCGGCATCGAGGACGATGTTACCAACCTTTCTCTCAAGGTCGAGGACAAGCTCGATTCTGCTCCTGCAGGCACAACTGCTTGTAAGTTCTGGGGTCTTGGTGCTGACGGTACTGTTGGTGCGAACAAGAACTCTATCAAGATCATCGGTGACCACACCGACCTGTATGCTCAGGCATATTTCGCTTATGACTCCAAGAAGTCGGGCGGTGTAACTGTTTCTCACCTGAGATTCGGAAAGACTCCTATCAAGTCCACATACCTTATCAATCAGGCTGATTTCGTTGCCTGCCATAATGAGTCATACATCAACAAGTATGATATGGTTCAGGACATCAAGCCGGGCGGAACCTTCCTTCTTAACTGCCAGTGGGACGAGAAGGAGCTCGAGAAGCACCTCCCCGGACAGGTTAAGAGATATATCGCTCAGAACAAGATCAAGTTCTACACCATCAACGGCGTTAAGATCGGTAAGGAGATCGGTCTCGGAAACAGGATCAATACCGTTCTTCAGTCCGCATTCTTCAAGCTTGCTGACATTATTCCGATCGACGATGCTATCAAGTATATGAAAGACGCTGCTACCGCTTCTTACTCCAAGAAGGGTGAGGCTGTCGTTAAGATGAACCATGACGCTATCGACGCAGGCTGCCAGCAGGTAGTTGAGGTCAAGGTCCCTGCTGCTTGGAAGAAGGCTAAGGATACTCCTATGGGTATGTCCGCAGTAAAGACTAAGGACAAGACTCTTGAGAACTTCGTAAACAGCATTCAGATCCCCTGCAACGCTCAGCAGGGCGACAAGCTCCCTGTTTCGACATTCAGCTCCATGCCTGACGGTACATTCCCTCAGGGCTCTGCTGCATTCGAGAAGAGAGGTATCGCTGTTGACGTTCCTGCTTGGAACGGTGCTAACTGTATCCAGTGTAACTTCTGCTCTTATGTTTGCCCGCACGCAGTTATCAGACCTGTTGTTATGACAGACGCTGAGCTGAAGAAGGCTCCTAAGCTCGCTAAGGACAAGGCAGTTCCTATGACAGGTATGCCCGGATACAACTTTGTTATGACTATGTCTGCACTCGACTGCACAGGCTGCGGTTCTTGTGTAAACGTATGCCCCGGCAAGAAGGGTGAGAAGGCTCTGAATATGATGCCTCTCGAGACTCAGCTTGCTGAGCAGGAGGTATTCAACTATGGTCTTACCCTCGCTGAGAAGCCTGAGGTACTTGAGAAATTCAAGGAGACCACAGTTAAGGGCTCGCAGTTCAAGCAGCCTCTGCTCGAATTCTCGGGCGCTTGCGCAGGCTGCGGTGAGACACCTTATGCTAAGCTCATCACACAGCTCTTCGGTGACAGAATGTATATCGCTAACGCTACAGGATGCTCCTCTATCTGGGGCGGCTCCGCACCTTCGACTCCTTACACGGTAAACAAGCTGGGCAAGGGTCCTGCTTGGGCTAACTCACTGTTTGAGGATAACGCTGAGTACGGCTACGGTATGTTCCTTGCTCAGTCCACCATCAGAAACAGAGTCGTTGCAAAGGTACTTGACCTTGCTAAGACAACTAAGACAGCAGCCCTCAAGAAGGCTTGCGAGGAGTACCTCGAGACCGTTAATGACGGTGCTAAGAACTCTCCTGCAACCGACAACCTTATCGCTGCTCTGAAGAAGACAAAGAATAAGGCTACAGCTGAGATCCTGAAGGACGCTGACTATCTGAGAAAGAAGTCAATGTGGATCTTCGGAGGAGACGGCTGGGCATATGATATCGGCTTCTCGGGCGTTGACCATGTACTGGCTTCCGGTGAGGACGTAAACATCTTCGTATTCGATACCGAGGTTTACTCCAACACAGGCGGACAGTCCTCTAAGTCTACTCCTACAGGCGCTATCGCACAGTTCGCAGCAGCAGGTAAGGAAGTCAAGAAGAAGGACCTCGCAGGTATCGCAATGAGCTATGGCTATGTATACGTTGCACACGTTGCAATGGGTGCTGATTACAACCAGTGCATCAAGGCTATCGCAGAGGCTGAGTCCTACAACGGACCTTCGATCATCATTGGATATGCTCCGTGTATCAACCACGGTATCAAGGGCGGTATGAAGATCGCTCAGACAGAGGAGAAGAAGGCAGTTCAGGCAGGTTACTGGCATCTGTACAGATTCGATCCTCGTCTTAAGGAGCAGGGCAAGAATCCGTTCATTCTCGACTCCAAGGCACCTACAGCTGATTATAAGGAGTTCATCATGGGAGAGGTTCGTTACAACGCTCTCGCAAGACAGAATCCTGAGAGAGCTGAGAAGCTCTTCGGTAAGGCTGTTCAGAACGCTAAGGACAGATATGACTACCTGCTCAGATATGCTAAGCTCTACAATAATGAAGAGAAGTAATGCATAGATAAGTATTTTTTCGGAGCTCTCCCCAAGCGGGAGGGCTCTGTTTTTATTCACTATTTCTAAATATGAATACCTATGCGTCCTAAATGTCAAAAATATAAACTAAATATCGAGATTGCGGTAATTTCCTTTAATTTTTTCTTGACAATTCGTACATTTTATGTTAAAATGATAGTGTGTATAGATATACATAAATGCCCGATTTTACGCACTTTCAAAGCATTTTGAAGAGCATAAAAAAATATGAAAGGGGGAACATTCTTCCCTAGGAGAGGGGAAACACAACATACGGCCTTATTCAGGAGAGAGGCAAACAGCATAGGGACTTTATCGGCATTGTCCCGAAAAAACAATAGTAATTTATGAAAGGAATGAAAACATGAAGAAAAGAAAACTAGTCAGAAAAAAGCTGTGGACTAGGCTTTTCAGCAGCGTTACAGCTACACTCATGTCAGCATCTGTTGCACTCGGAAGCTTTCCGGGGCTTGAAACTGCTATGACAGCTTCGGCTGAGGCTGAGCTCGGCGGCGGAATTTTCGCCCTGAACGACAGCGGCGAAAACGGTCTTGATGCACTCAGAAACAATCGGCAGTGGACGAACAGTCTTTCTGCGGCGATCAACTTCAAGAATGCCGACGGCAGCACCAATACCAATGCAGACATTCCGTGGAACACCTATTATCTGCTGGTCCACGTTGAGGGTAAGAACAGCGACAGCTGGGATTACGCAGGTCATCAGGATGTGCCTGTAGACACCTATAAGCTCTATAACATCAATGCCGGAAACGGAGGCGTATGGAGCACAGGTGAGTTCGGCGATATCGTAGAATCTATCAATATGGGCGGCGGAAGATACAGCTCGCCTGACGGAAAAAAGATAGAGGGCTTTATCGTAAAGAGTAACAATACCTGGGTCGGCAGCGATCAGCTCCTTGAATGGATACTCAGTGATGATGATACTGCGTGGTATAAGTCCAGCTATGAGTTCACCGATATGATCGGTGACATGAAGGTAGAGATCGACTCTATGCCTAAGGCCGGAGGCTCCAGCACATTTACTATGAATGCCACAACGGCACAGGCAGTAAATGTCAGCGTTTTCGACTATGACGGCACAACGCCTACAACTGTTGAGAATGATTCTACCTCAAGGTATTTCGTTCTCGGCTACCTTGTAGACAAGAACGCAACAGACAAGAGCTATAAGACAGCCGACATCAAGGGCTGGGATATTCAGGAGATAGATCTTTCAAACAATGCTTCCGTTACTGCGGGCTTTGTAAGCTTCTATCCCTACGGAACAGACGGCTCTGACAAGAGCGCTGCCAAGATCAATATAGGCAGCGATCAGGAAATGAGGATCCGTGTATTCAGTACCGACGGAGAAGATCTTTCTACATTCAAGCAGTGCAGAGAGAACGCTTCCGATCCTCACGTTTATGACGGTATCCCCGATTATGTCCCCGGCGGTGACAGCCAGACCAAGGCTACCTTTACTCATAATAAGGTAGAGTACAAGGTCGAGCTTGAATTCGATCAGGAGCCTGACTTCACAGAGGACGATCTGGTATATCTGTGTGTTGACGCTACACACTCCAGCGATCATACATACTATGTTGAGCAGCTTGTCCTTTCTGGCGACAAGAACTTTGAGATCGTTGTACAGGATGCTCTGAACAGTTATTGGACGTTCGCAAACGGTAATTCTGGCGCTCAGCGTTATCACGGCAGTGCTACCGAGTCTATAGATGTTAAGGTCGTTAAGGCTACATCACCCAGATCGGTATCAAATGTTGTCAGCAAAGAGCACTGCGCTCCTGTTGAAAACAACGGCACAGTAGGCAGCTTCAAGGTGTCATACGGTGAGACTAAGAAAACAACTGATGACGATGCTCATGTTACATCGTATGTTACACCCGTTAAATTTACTTCCGTTTCGGCTCAGGACGACTGGAACTTCATGTCTATCCTCGGAAACGGTGTGAACTTCGGTATAACAGCCGACAGATATGAGCAGAATATGCACGCAGAGACCAACTTCGCTGTAAATATGTATGAGACAGGTCATGACCTTGAGCCTGACCTTTCGGGCAATTTCGGCGGCCATATCTATGTAGCGGAATTTGTTCATTACAATGACGATATGTCAAAGGAAAGCGTGAACAAGGACACCTACAAGAATTATGATTTCAGCGCTGCAAATGTTCAGCATGACAGGGCGGAATTATCAAGATAGGCAGCGCTGCCTGCGAAAAGGGCTCTGTGCTCCATGCGGACAGTGTAAAGAGGATCTCCGATCAGGGCCGTGTCAAGACCGGCATTGACTCTGCTCAGGGCGTTGTGGCATTTGTTCCCGAAACTAAGGAGCAGATCAAGAACGGCACAGTAGATCCTGCACTCAGAAATATGGCAGCAGTTTCTGACGCACTTGTCGGAAACGAAGCTACCGTTTCACCCGTTATAATAAACGGAAAGACATACCTTGATACCACAAAGTTCGCTGACAATGCTACTATTTATGTAGACGGCGATTCTGACAGCGTAAAGCCTTTCCTCAGTGAAAGCGGAAAGCTGATCGCTAATGTCAAGGCAGGACAGACTATCATCTTCAACTACGAAACCTCAAAGACCGTAAGAGTAGATGAGTTTGTTGTTCACGTATTTGATGAGAACGGTGACGAGATACTTCCTCCCGGACTCACCGCGCCGAATGATACCGAGCAGACTACTGCCGGCGGCAGCGGCCAGAGCAACAACGTAAATAATAACGTTAAGAATACATGGCTCGGTCAGTATGTTGCAAGACAGTTTGTATTCAATTTCAATTCTGTTGAGTATGCAGAGATAGATAAGGCTGCAGGAATATTCCTCAACCCGAATGAAGAGTCTATCACAAACGTTACAGGAACAAGCTCAGGCTGGCTGATGTCAAAGGGCTTTGTTTCCAACACAGGCGGTGAGTGGCATTTCCTCTATGACGGTATCCCCGGAAATACAACTCAGATCAGCATCAGCAAGTCTGATATCACAGGCGAGAAAGAGATCAAGGGCGCTGAGCTTGAGATCATCGAAAAGACATCAGGAAAGACCGTTGCTAAGTGGACATCTGACGGCGAGGAGCCCAAGATCATAAGACTTGCTCCCGGAAGCTACACTCTCAGAGAAACAGGCGATGACTTTACCGCAAACGGTGTTACCTACAGCGTAACAGACTCAACACTTGACTTTACCGTTGAAGCTGTTGAGGGTACTTATGACTGCACAGTGACCGTTCCGAAGCAGGCATCACTCAAGGAAGAGGCTGATGAGAACTCGGAAGATGCATACTATTTGT